>NZ_CANSHK010000003.1:0-112252 GCF_947646745.1 uncultured Methylovirgula sp.
CCGGCCGCGTCAGCGCTGTCACCGCCGCGCATGTGCGCGAAGATTTCGCGGGCAGGATCGATGCGATCATCGAAGGCGCGGTCGATGTCGGCGTCGAGTCGACGATCATTGGCTGCCTGATGGAGACGCCGGTGCTCTTGCGTCCGGGCGGCGTGCCGCGCGAGGCCATCGAAGCCGTGCTTGGCGCGAGGCTCGAAGACGTGGCGCCCGATGCCGCCATTCGCGCGCCGGGCATGCTTGCCGCCCATTACGCGCCGCGGGCGAGACTGCGGCTCAACGCGGCGCGGCGCGAGCCGGGCGAAGCCGGGCTCGATTTCGGCGGCCACTTCACGCCAGGCGCCGATGTCCTCGATCTGTCGCCGCGCGGCGACCTCGTCGAAGCGGCGGCGCATTTGTTCGCCTATCTGCGCCGGCTCGATGCGGATCATGCGGCAATCGCGGTCGCGCCGATTCCTGACGCCGGTCTTGGCGAAGCGATCAACGACCGCCTCAAGCGCGCGGCGGTACGCTAGAGCGTCGGACATTTAAATTGAGTCGCTCGGCGCCCATAAGTCTTTCTCATCGCATCGGATTTGGCCGAAACCCGCTTCGCACTTTTCGGTCGATGCGCTAGACGACTTTACCCGGGTTCAAGATATTTCTGGGGTCGAGCGTTTTCTTCAGCGTGCGCATGAGGTCGAGCGCCACGGGGTCCTTGACGCCCGGCAAGAGGTCGCGCTTCAGCCGGCCGATGCCATGCTCGGCCGAGATCGCCCCGTGATATTTTGCGACAATGCCGTGCACGATCGCATTGACCTCATGCCAGCGCGCCAGGAACGCGGCTTTGTCGGCGCCGACCGGCTGCGAGACGTTGCAATGGATATTGCCGTCGCCGAGGTGGCCGAAGGCGACGAGCCGCGCCCCCGGGATACGCGCCGTCACCGCGGCCTCAACCTCGCGCAAAAAAGCCGGCACCGCGGCGATCGGCACGGAAATGTCGTGTTTGATCGAGCCGCCTTCATGCACCTGGACGTCCGGGATTTTGAGCCGGATATGCCAGAGCGCTTTGCGCGCCTCGGGCGTCACGCCGATCTTCGCCTCTGCGCTGATCGCGCGCGCCGATGCGGCTTCAAGCAAGGTTTGAACACGGTCAGCCAAACCAAGACTTTGGCTCGAAAATTCCAGCAAAGCGTAAAAGGCATGCGGGGCATTGAGCGGATCCGCCGCCGTCGCGTCATGCTTCAGCACGAAATCGAAAGCGATACGCGGCAAAAGCTCGAAGGTCTTGAGCTCGGTATCGACCTCTTCTTGCGCGAAATTCAATAAGCGCAATGCGCGATCAAGGTCGGCCAATCCGATGAGGGCGGTCACGGTCGATTGCGGCTTCGGATAAAGCTTCAAAACCGCTGCGGTGATGATCCCGAGCGTGCCTTCCGAGCCGATGAACAGGTTTTTCAGATCGTAGCCGGTGTTGTTCTTCTTGAGCTTCGAGAGGTCGTCGAGGATGCGCCCGTCGGCGAGCACGACTTCGAGACCGAGCACCAGATCGCGGGCGACGCCATAGGCAATGGCGGCCGAGCCGCCGGCATTGGTGGCAAGATTGCCGCCGATGGTGCAGGCCGGCGCGGCATTCAGCGCCAGCGGAAAAATACGCCCGGCTGCTTCGGCGGCGGCGCGCACGTCTTTCAAGGTCATGCCCGCTTCGGCGATGATCGTGTTCGACACACTGTCGATCTCGCGGAGCCGGTTGAGCCGCAAGAGCGAGAGGACGATCTCATCGCCCGCCTCGGATGGCGTCTGGCCGCCGACAAGGCCGGTATTGCCGCCCTGCGGGACGATTTTCGTCTCGGTCTGATGGCAAAGCGCGACGATCGCCGCAAGCTCGGCCGTCGAGCCCGGCTGGACGATGGCGCGCGCGCGGCCATGATAAAGGCTGCGCGGCTCGCGCAGATAGGCGGCCATGCGCGCGGGATCGGTGATGACATGCGCAATGCCGGTAATGGCCGCGAAGCGCGCAATGAGATCATCCGCGGGGCGCGAAACGGGTTTCAGGTTCATGCGGCGCATTAAAGCAGACCCGCGCGCCATCCGACAGGATAATCAGCCCAGCAGCCGGCGCGCGCGGCGGCTCTTGGCAGGGCGACGGAAAATCCCGACGATTTCGAGATGCGGCGAATAGCGGAACTGGTCGAATGGCGTCGCGCTTTCGAACTGATAGGAACCGCCCGCCAGGAGCACCGCATCGCGGGCGAAGCTCTGGACATTGCACGAGACCGCAACGATCAAGGGTACGGACGAAGCCGCGAGAGCACGCGCCTGTGCCTCAGCGCCGGCGCGCGGCGGATCGAAAACGACCGCATCGAAGGGGACGAGTTCCGCAGCGCTCAGCGGGCGTTGAAACAGATCGCGTGTTTCGACTGCCACGGGCTGCAGGCCGGGCGTCGCGCGCGCCGCTTTGGCCAAAGCTTCGAGTGCCGCGCTTTCGCTATCGACGGCTTGGACGCGCATTTTTTCGGCAAGGCGCAGGCTGAACGTGCCGAGCCCGGCGAAAAGATCGGCGGCGTGCCGCGCGCCGTCAAGCGCCGCGCACACCTTGTCCACCAGGGCCGCTTCGCCGGCCTCGGTCGCCTGCAAAAATGCCCCGGGCGGCGGCGCGACATCGGCGCGGCCCATACGCAGAAGCGGCGAGCGCCGCTCGATGACACGCAACCCATGATTGGAAAGGCGCGCGAGGTCATGCGCCGCGGCGAGACGGATCAACGCTTGCGTTTCATGCGGGCTGAGCGTTCCGTGGCCGCGAAGATCGACATCGAGGCCGGAGAGGGTCGCGGTGACGGCGATGTCGAGCGGCTTGGGTGCGGTGGCGAGCGCTGCGGCGATGGCATGCGCGACGGCCGGCGCGGCTTGCAGAGACGGCGCCAGGACGGGGCAGGCATCGAGATCGATGATTTCATGCGCTCGCGCCTGCATGAAGCCGACGCGCGGCTTGCCGGATGCCGCATAGCGCGCGTGGAACGTCGCCCGGCGTCGCCCCGCGCCATGGGCATCGACGAGCGAATCGACGCGTGGATCGACCGGCGGATGAAACCCGGCGTGCCTTAACGCGTCGATCAAAAGGCCGCGCTTCCAATCGGCGTAGGCCTGCGGCGCAAGCGCTTGTACCGCGCAACCGCCGCAGACGCCATAATGCGGACAGAAGGCGTCGATCCGCGCCGGGCTCGGCACGAGGATTTCGATGAGCCGGCCGCGGTCGCCGGAAACCTCGGCCTGCACCGTCTCGCCGGCGAGCGCATAGGGGACATAGACGGGGCCCGCGGGCGTATGGGCAATGCCTTCGCCGCGCTGGCCGAGCCGTTCGATGTGTAACACCTGCATTACGACAGCATCGCGCCGATGAGGAATTCGCGATTGCCGTCGCCGCCTTCGATCGGCGACGGGATCAGTCCGGCAATCTGCCAGCCCGCGTTGCGGATCAGAGTCTCGACGGCGTCGCAGGCGCGCTGCTGCGCGGCTTCGTCTTTGACGCGGCCTTTGATGACGAAAGCGGGGCCGACCTCGAATTGCGGCTTGATCAGGCAGACAAGCCGGGCGGGGCGCGCGGCGAGCTCGAAGATATGAGGCAGAACAAGCGACAAGGAAATAAAGCTTAGATCGCAGGTGAGGAAATTCGGCGCCTCCAGGACGTCGCTTTTTCTTAGACGCCGCGCGTCGACACCTTCGCGCGAAACGACGCGCGGATCGTCGCGCAACCGTGGGTGCAATTGGCCGTGGCCGACATCGATGGCATAGACTTTCGTTGCGCCGTGCGTCAGCAGCACATCGGTGAAGCCGCCGGTCGAGGCCCCAACGTCAAGGCAGATCGCACCGGCCGGATCGAAGCCGAAAGCATCGAGTGCGGCGGCAAGCTTGACGCCGCCGCGCGACACCCAAGGATAAAGCGGCAGGGCTTCGATTTCGGCGCCTTCCGCGATGGGCTCGGAGGCTTTGCCGAGAACGCGGCCGTCGATCCTCACATGGCCGGCGGCGATCGCCTCCTGCGCCTTGGCGCGGCTGGCAAAAAAACCGCGTTCGACAAGAGCGAGATCGGCGCGTCGTGAACTCATGGGCGGCGTTATTATCACCACCCTGGTTGGCCGTCATCCAGCCGTCAGAGTGGGAAGCAGCGCCCGAAGGCGAGGAGTAGCCGCGGCGGCCCTTTGAGGCGGATGCGCCGGGCGATGAGGGCGAAGGGAAGCTTGGCCTCCTTGCGCAGAAAGCGCAGCCATGTCTCGCTGTCGGCGGTCACGCTCAGATCGGGCGTGCCTTCGTGGCCTTCGGTGACGCGCAACGTCTTGTCGGCGATCACCACCGTCGCCTTCACCTCCTCGCGGCCGGTGAAGGTGAAATGGTAGGTTGCCTTCAAATCCTTGGCGCGGCCGCGTTGGAAGACGAGCGGCAGGGCCTGCAGAAAACCGCGCACCGACGTCTGGCGCGGCAGACCGCTTGGGACGCGTTTCACCGTCTTGTGCGGGAAATGGCGCGGCACATAGGTCTCGGCGTCGGAGTTCGGCGCCACATAGATCGTCTCCTGCTTGGCCCGCAGCGGCTCGACCACCGTCTTGCTGAAGACAACGCGGTCGGCAAGATATGGCCCGATGACGTCCTCGCCGGCCGGGCAGACCGACAGGCAATACGCGGCTTTATAGTTGGCGCCGAATGAGAGGCTTTGCCACATCGAGATCGTTTCGGGATCGGACACCTTGCCGCGATAGTCCTTGGCGCTGCGCGCGTCTGCAACCGACTCGACCCAATCGCCGAAGCCGCCCATGAACTCGCGATAATTATGCGTGTAGCAGGCCTGGAAATTGAAGGCGCCATCGGGGCTGATGGCGCCGGTGGGGCAGGCGGCGACGCAGAGCTTGCACGAGAGGCAGGGGTTATAATCCAGCGGCGCGTTGTAGGCCGTAACCTCGGCATCGACGAGGACTGTGCCAAGCAAAATGAAATTGCCGAACTTCGGGTGGATGACATTGCGGTGGATGCCCATGCGGCCAAGTCCTGCCGCGACGGCGATCGGCTTGTGGGAGACGACCCACATTTGGCCGGCGCCCCAGCGATCGGCTTCCATCGGAAAGCCGACCGGCGCGCCGTTGCGTGCGGCGATGCCCGCCTCCTGAAGCATCGCGACGATGTGGCGGGCCGTGTCATTGATTTCATCGCCGCTGCGATGGAATTCGACATTGGCGACGGAGCGGGCAGGCGTGCGGATGTTCTCCCGGTTCATCCGGCAGACGAAACTGACCGCGGTTTTCGTTCGGCCGAAAGCCGCGAGAATTTCAGCCTTCTGCGCGGCGATATAGGGGCTCTCGACAGAGACGAAGCCGACATCGTCCGCACCCGCTTCAAGGCAAAGGTTTTTGAGCCAGGCGGCGTCGATGACGCCGGGGGCTTCGGGTAAGGTCCCGGCCGCGGCGCGGGCTCGCATCGTCTGCACAGTCGGATGGTCCGCGAACGCTGCCATACATGCCTCCACCCTTTTGAGAGTCCATTCATGCAGAATACATGTATATACAGCCAATAAGGCTGGTCGGTCAAGCCGAGATGCCGCGCATCTGGCATCACTGCATATGCAGTGATATGACTTGAGCGAGAGCCGGAAGAATCGAAGCAGACAATGAGCAAATCCCTGGCTGCTCAGGAGATCGCCAATTGCACCTGCCTACGCCTGCGCAGGATAGCGCGCCGTGTCACCCAAATATACGACCGGATGTTGGAGCCAGCGGGGCTGACGCTCGCGCAGTTCAGCTTGATCGCACATCTCTACGCGGGCGAGGGACTCTCGATCGGCGATTTGGCAGGAGCTTTGGACACCGACCCCACAACGCTGACGCGTAATCTCAAGCCGCTTATCGAACGTCAGCTTCTGAAAGTTCACCAGGACGCGGATGACCGTCGCCGTCGGGTGGTGGAGCTGACGCCGGCGGGCAAGGCCCTGTTGCCCATTGCCCATCCTTTGTGGCGCAAGGCGCAGGCACATGTGGCGAAACTCTTGGGGGAGAGCGAAACGGCGCGGCTCAATGCGGTGCTGGACCGATCGCTGGCGCGGTTGACGGAGGAGCTTTGATCGGCATCGTCGGCGCCAAATCGAAACGTTGACCCCGCACGCATTTTGCGGCTTGCTGTGTCCCGGCTAACCGATCGGCTTGAGAAATTATGCTCCTCGTCACCGGCACGATCCGCATTGCGCCCGAGCGTCTGGCCGAGGCGCAGCCTGCCATGCAGAAGGTGATCGCTGCGAGCCGCAAGGAAGAAGGCTGCCTCGAATATTCCTATGCCGAGGATATTCTGGAGCCTGGCCTCGTTCACATCACGGAGCGCTGGGTCAGCCAAGCGGCCTTCGACGAGCATTTTGCGTCGAGCCATATCGCCGAATGGTGCGGCTCCTGGAAGAATCTCGGCATTGCCGAGCGCAGGCTGTCGATCTTCCACGTCGACGAGCCGCAGGCGATTCCGCTCCGCGCGCAAATCAAAATCGCCTGATCCTTGGAAGCCGAGCCCGGGGTGGGCTCGGCGATGCGGATGGAATTAGGCGATCAACGCGCGCGCCGCGTCGTCTTCGCGGCCGAGCGTCTCAAGCACTTTGGCGACGATGCCCTTCGCGTCGAGATGCGATTCGGCATACATCTTTTCTGGTTTGTCGTGCTCGAGGAAAACATCGGGCAGCACCATCGAGCGCAGTTTTAGCGGCCGGCGGCCGTCGAGCAGGCCCTTTTCGAGCAAAGCCTGCGTCACGAAGGAGCCGAAACCGCCGACCGAACCTTCCTCGATCGTGATCAGGACCTCGTGGTTGCGGGCGAGCCGGGCGACGAGATCGATATCGAGCGGCTTGGCGAAGCGCGCGTCGGCGACCGTCGCCGAGATGCCGTAGGTGCTCAGATCTTCCGCCGCCTTGAGGGCTTCGCCGAGCCGCGTGCCGAGCGACAGGATCGCGACCTTGCTGCCTTCGCGGACGATGCGGCCCTTGCCGATCGTCAGGACCTCGGGCTGCTCCGGCAATTCGATGCCGACGCCTTCGCCGCGCGGATAGCGGAAGGCGATCGGGCCTTCGCTATAGGCGACTGCGGTATGTACCATATGCACGAGTTCGGCCTCGTTCGCCGCCGCCATGATGACCATGCCGGGCAGGATGCCGAGATAGGACACATCGAAGGAGCCGGCATGCGTCGCGCCGTCGGCGCCGACGAGGCCGGCACGGTCGATGGCGAAGCGCACCGGCAGCTTCTGGATCGCCACATCATGCACGACCTGATCATAGGCGCGCTGCAGGAAAGTCGAATAGATCGCACAGAAGGGCTTGAAGCCTTCGGTCGCGAGACCCGCGGCAAAAGTCACCGCATGCTGCTCGGCAATGCCGACATCGAAGGTCCGGTCGGGGAAGGCCTTTTCGAACACGTCGAGGCCGGTGCCCGACGGCATGGCGGCGGTGATGGCGACGATCTTATCGTCTTGCTGCGCCTCTTTCACCAGCGCATCGGCGAAGACGCGCGTATAAGACGGCGCATTGGCCTTCGGCTTCACCTGCGTGCCGGTCAGGACGTCGAACGTGTTGACGGCGTGGTGCTTGTCCTTGGCAGCCTCGGCCGGGCCATAGCCTTTACCCTTTTGCGTCACGACATGGACGAGCACCGGGCCGCCTTCGGTATCGCGGACGTTTTTGAGAATCGGAAGCAGGTGATCGAGATTATGTCCGTCGATCGGGCCGACATAATAAAGGCCGAGCTCCTCGAACATCGTGCCGCCGGCCCAGAAGTTGCGGGCGAATTCCTCGGTCTTGCGGGCGCGGTCGTAGATGAATTTCGGCAAATGCCGGCCGAGTTGCTTGGCCGCCTCGCGCACGGTGCGATAGGTGCCCCCCGAGACGAGCCGGGCAAGATAGGACGAAAGCGCGCCGGCGGGCGGGGCGATCGACATTTCATTGTCGTTGAGGATGATGATCAGCCGCGAATGCATCGCGCCGGCATTGTTCATCGCTTCATAGGCCATGCCCGCCGACATGGCGCCGTCGCCGATGACGGCGACCACATTGGTCGGCTTGTCGGCAAGGGTCGCGGCAACCGCCATGCCGAGGCCGGCGGAGATCGAGGTCGAGGAATGGCCGGCGCCGAACGGGTCGTAGGGGCTTTCCGCGCGCCGGGTGAAGCCCGACAGGCCGTCGCCCTTGCGCAGGGTGCGAATACGATCGCGCCGCTCGGTCAGGATCTTGTGCGGATAGGCCTGGTGGCCGACGTCCCAGATGATGCGGTCGCGCGGGGTGTCGAAGACATAATGCAGCGCCACGGTCAGTTCGACGACGCCGAGGCCCGCGCCGAGATGACCGCCGGTCACGGAGACGGCGTCGATCGTCTCGGTGCGCAGTTCGTCGGCGACCCGGGCGAGATCGGTTTCCGGAAGCCGCCGCAAATCCGCCGGCGATTTGATCGCGTCGAGAAGCGGAGTCTTCGAAGATGTTGTCACAGCTACCTCATCACAAATTGGGCATAACAGCTTAAGCGTGGCTGTTTATGGTCAGGCTGAACTTACATCGAAAAGGTGCGGAACAGCAATTTTGCAGAAAAACCGAACAATCCTTCTATTGATAACAGGATTAACGACTCCGACAACGTGAGCGCCGTGCGTGAAGCGCGCCAGCGGAGGGTTCTTAAGCTGCTTCTGTGCTGGCTGTGTCTTTCCGGTTACTAATCCCGCGGGCCTCAGCCATAATGGAAAGGCCGAATCATCGCGAGCTGGGCCATTTGTGCTGCAAAAAACTGGCCGGGCTTCGCTTCGCCCTGGAAAGATGGGTGTCTCTGCAATATTTGCTGGCGGGGAGTCAGCCATGAGCTTGCCGACGAAGATTGCGCCATTCTCGAGCCTGCCGGCGGCAGGCGGCTGTGTCGAACAGCTCCGCCACCGCTGGGGCTGGTTCGTGGCGCTCGGCGCGCTCGTTGCGGCGATGGGCATTGCCGCCCTCGTTCTGGTCGTTTCCGCCACCGTCGCCTCCGTCTATATTATCGCTTTGTTCATGATCATCGCCGGTGGTGGCGAGATCGCCTTCGCTTTTGGCGCGCGCTCCTGGGCGCGTTTCTTCCTCTGGGTCGTCGCCGGCCTCGCTTATATTGTGGTCGCCGCCTTCGCGCTCGCCCAGCCTCTCATGGCCGCGGCCGTGTTCACTTTGCTTCTCGGCATTGCAATGTTCGTGACCGGGCTCATCCGTATCTATGTCGGGACCCAGCTCAATAAAGATGTCCGGACTGTTGTTATTCTTGCCGGCATTGTCACGTCTCTGGTCGGACTTGTCGTCCTCATCGGTTGGCCGGCCAATAGTTTCGTGGTTCTCGGCGTCCTGCTCGGCCTCGACCTTCTGTTCTGGGGCGGCAGTTGGATTACGCTCGGCCTGCGGATGAAGGCGCGCCTCCTCTCTTTGCCGCGGCGCGCCTGACAGCTTAGACGAAAAACCACGTTTCTCCGGCGCGCGCGCTGATCTATGGATCATCGGCGCCTCGGGCCGCGCCGGCCCAATTCGGGGACCTCGATGACGAAGTGGGTCTATACGTTCGGCAACGGTAGCGCCGAAGGCGGCAGCCAGATGCGCGCGCTTCTTGGCGGCAAGGGAGCCAATCTGGCCGAGATGGCCAATCTCGGCCTGCCGGTCCCGCCAGGGTTCACCATCACCACCGAGGTCTGCGCCTATTTTTACGATCACGGACAGAGCTATCCGCCGGAGCTCAAGGCCGAGGTCGATTCAGCGCTGAAACGGATCGAGGCCATTGCCGGGCGCAGTTTCGGCGACGCGCAGCGCCCGCTGCTCGTCTCGGTTCGGTCCGGCTCGCGCGCCTCGATGCCGGGCATGATGGACACGGTGCTGAACATCGGTCTCAACGATGCGACCGTCGAGGCGCTCGCCGCTGATGCCGGCGATTCGCGCTTTGCCTACGATTCCTACCGCCGTTTCATCCAGATGTATTCGAGCATCGTGCTCGGCGTCGGACACCATTATTTCGAAGAGATCATCGAGGACTTCAAGGAGGCTAAGGGCCTCGCGCTCGATACCGATCTTTCCGCCGCCGATTGGCAGCAGGTCATCGCCGGCTTCAAGGCGAAGATCGCGGATGTGCATGGCACAGCGTTTCCGCAGGCGCCGCAGGAGCAGCTCTGGGGCGCGATCGGCGCGGTCTTCGGCTCGTGGAACAATCCGCGCGCCAAAATTTACCGGCAATTGCACAACATTCCGGAATCCTGGGGCACGGCCGTCAACGTCCAGGCGATGGTCTTCGGCAATATGGGCGAGACCTCGGCGACGGGCGTCGCCTTCACCCGCAACCCCTCGACCGGCGCCAAAGAGCTTTACGGCGAATTCCTGATCAATGCGCAGGGCGAGGATGTCGTCGCCGGGGTGCGCACGCCGCAAAATATCACCGAGGCGGCGCGGCTAGCCGCCGGATCGAGCCAGCCCTCGATGGAAAAGGCGCTGCCGGATGTCTTCCGGCAGTTCGTCGCGGTCGCCGACCGGCTCGAACGGCATTATCGCGACATTCAGGACGTCGAATTCACCGTCGAGCGCGGCAAGCTTTGGATGCTACAGACGCGCACCGGCAAGCGCACCGCCAAAGCCGCTTTGCGGTCGGCCGTCGAAATGGTGCGGGAAGGGCTGATCGGCGAGCGCGAGGCGGTGCTGCGCATCGAACCCGGTTCGCTCGATCAATTGCTGCATCCGACCATCGCGCCGGAGGCCGAGCGCGACGTCATCGCCAGCGGCCTGCCGGCCTCGCCGGGCGCCGCAAGCGGCGAGATTGTCTTCAACGCCGACGAGGCGGAGCAATTGCGCAGCGCCGGGCGCAAAGTGATTCTCGTCCGCGTCGAGACGAGTCCCGAGGACATTCACGGCATGCATGCCTCCGAAGGCATCCTCACGACGCGCGGTGGCATGACCTCGCATGCGGCGGTCGTCGCGCGCGGCATGGGCAAGCCGTGCGTTTCCGGCGTCGGCGCGCTTCGCATCGATTCCGAACGCGGCGTCTTATCGGCCGGCCCGGTGACGCTGCGGCGCGGCGATATCCTGACCATCGACGGCACGACCGGCAAGGTGATGCAGGGCGCGATCGAGATGCAGCAGCCGGAGCTTTCCGGCGAATTCGGCATCATCATGCAATGGGCCGACACGTTGCGGCGCATGGGCGTGCGCGCCAATGCCGAGACGCCGGCCGATGCCGAGGCGGCGCGCCGCTTCGGCGCCGAGGGGATCGGCCTTTGCCGCACCGAGCATATGTTCTTCGATGCCGGCCGCATCGCGGCCATGCGCGAAATGATCCTCGCCGACGACGAGAAGGGACGGCGCGCGGCGCTCGCCAAATTGCTGCCGTTTCAGCGCAGCGATTTCGCCCGGCTGTTCGAGATCATGGCGGGCTTTCCGGTGACGATCCGGCTGCTCGATCCGCCGCTGCATGAATTTCTGCCGCACAGCGCGGAGGAGATTGCCGAAGTTGCCGCCGCGACCGGCGTGACGCCCGAACATCTCGAACATCGCGCCGCGGAATTGAAAGAATTCAATCCGATGCTCGGCTTCCGCGGCTGCCGCCTGGCGATCGCGTTTCCCGAAATCGCCGAAATGCAGGCGCGCGCCATTTTCGAAGGCGCGGTCGAGGCCAAGCGCAACACCGGCCAAGCGCCGGCGCCGGAAATCATGGTGCCGCTCGTCGCCATCAAGTCCGAGCTCGATGCGGTGAAGGCGATCATCGACAGGATCGCGGCCGCCGTCGCGCGCGAGAGCGGCGAGAGGATCGCCTATAGCGTCGGGACGATGATCGAACTGCCGCGCGCGGCGCTGAAAGCCGGCGAGATCGCCGAGACGGCCGAATTCTTTTCCTTCGGCACCAACGACCTCACCCAGACGGCGCTCGGCATTTCGCGCGACGATGCCGGTACGTTCCTCGGGGTCTATATCTCCAAAGGCCTGCTTGAACGCGATCCCTTTGCGACGATCGACCAGCAGGGCGTCGGCGAATTGGTCGAGATCGCCGTCGAGCGCGGCCGCAAGGCGCGGGCGGGGATCAAGCTCGGCATCTGCGGCGAGCATGGCGGCGATCCGACCTCGATCGGCTTCTTCGACAAGGCGGGGCTGGATTACGTGTCCTGCTCGCCGTTTCGCGTGCCGATCGCGCGGCTTGCCGCGGCTCAGGCGGCGATCGGCGGACTTTCCAGCGGCGAAGGTTCGTGAAATCCCGTCCGCCAATCTGCCTTATATTCGGCGTGGCGGACACTTCAACGAACGTCAGATTCCACGGGAGATCAGCCGCTCACTCAAGGGCCGGCGCCTCGCCGGGATGCCGCCCCGCGCGCTGCGGCAAAGCAATGATGCAAACGATGATAAAGAGCGCCAAAATCGCGGACGCGAGCGGCCGGCTGACGTCGAGGCCACCATCCTTCAGCGGCTTGTCGAGAAAATCGCCGACCGTCGCACCGAGCGGGCGCGTCAGAATAAAAGCGGCCCAGAACAAGAAGACGCGCGACGTGTTCGTCCAGAAATAGAGCGCCGCGAGGACGGCAAGGCCAGCGCCGAAAGCGAGCGCTCCGTATTCATAGCCAAGGCCGAGACCGCCTCGATCCGTGTCGGCCATCCAATCGCCAAGCGCCGTCCCGAGCGTTTGGGAGAAGGTGATCGTCACCCAATAGAAGACTTCCACTTTCGGGGTCGAAACGGTCTGGACATTTACAGAGCCGAGGGTGAAGTACCAAATCGCGAGCGAAGCTAGAACGCACGCCAATAAGATCGACGCGCCACCCGTGTAGCCGATTCCCAAGGAGCGGTCGAAAAGATCGGCCATAGCCGTCCCGATGGTCGTTGAGGCCACGATCGCCAGCCAATAGAACCAAGGGTTGAACTTTTTGGCGGAGATTTGGACAATCACCGCCGCCACGAACACGGCAAGAAATATCCCGGTGCCGATCAGATATCCCCCGTTGTGGGGATGGGTGTCGGCGTGCAGCCACGTCATTGTCACCGCATCGCCCCCTGTTTCACCGAGGGTCGTCGCGGCGATTTTGATGATCCAGAAGATCAGTGTGACTTCGGGAACTTTGCTCATCGTCTGATTCATGAAGTTGGATCCTTGGAAGTTCACGATGCTTTCACTTATGTCGAGCGGACAACCGCTCTGGTTCACTCCGAAAATGGAGAAGCACCGCCAATCCCGGTTTAGCGTCTTGGATCTCGACGGTAATCTCGTGAAGTTCGGCAATTGCCTTGACGAGACTCAGACCCAATCCGCTACCGGGCATTGAACGGCTCCGCTCCAGTCGATAGAATCTCTGGAAGAGCTGATGGCGTTCGTTTTCGGGAACACCGGGGCCATTATCCGCCACGCTCACAATGAAATCGCCGCGGCTGCCATAAAGTTTCGTCGCGATCGTGGTGCCCGCCGGTGTATGGCGAATGGCGTTCTCGACCAAGTTGGCCATCATCTGCGTTAGCAGTTCACGATCGCCAAAAACATGGGCGTCATTCGATATGTCTAAGACAAGGTTTTGGCCGCGATCCTCAGCCACTGGCGCAAAAGCCTCGACTACGGTGCTCAAGATGCCGCTCAGGTCGACATCCCGGAACCCCGCGCGGCGCGTGCCCGCCTCGACTTGTGCTATGCGTAGAAGCGCGCTGAACGTCGCGAGGATTTCGTCCACATCGGTGACGGCGGCGTCGATCTCCACGTTGAAGCCACCGGCACTTTGAGCTGCGCGTTCCAACCGCTGACGCAGGCGAGCAAGCGGTGTCTTAAGGTCATGAGCGATATGGGTCGAAACCTGCCGCAGGCTTTCCAGAAGCCCGGCGATGCGGTCGAGCATGTGATTGAGCGTTTGCGATAAACGGTCGAGATCGTCGCCATTTCCGCGAAAAGGAATGCGTTTTGACAAATCGCCGTCGCTGATTGCTTCGGCCGCAAGCCTGATCGCCTCAACGCGTCGCAGAAGCACAAAGCTTAGGGCCACGCCGCCCACAGTTCCGAGCAAAACGACTGCGAAGAAGGCTGACAAAAAGGTGTTGGCAATCGCGTCCTTTGCATCCTCTATCTGTTCAAGGTCAGCGGCAACCGCAATGTGAAATCCTCCCACCAGAGGCTTGAAAAGAACGCGGAGGCTGCCAACATCGTTGTCGCTTTCGTTTTCGATATAATCCGAATAGGACCAGCCATCGCGCTTCGGGACGACGGGAAGTTGTCCAGCGAGTGTTGCGCCATTTTGGTCAAGAACCAGATATAAAAGCGCGTTGCCGTGATGATCTTTCAGGCGTGCGTTTACCGTCGCCAGAAGACGAGGTAGCCCGCCGGCTTCATAGTCGTTCCGAAGAACGATCGAAGCATCCTCTATGCGGGCATCGACTGTATGGAGAAGCGCTACCGAGGTCGCGAAATAGGTCAAGAGACCCAAAATCACGACAGAAAGGGCAAACAGCACGACATAGGTGCCGGCGAGACGAAAGATCGTAGATTGGAAAATCCTAATCTTGGGCACGAAGGACATATCCTGAGCCGCGGACCGTATGAATCAATTCATGGTCAAACCCCCGATCTATTTTGGCGCGCAGGCGGCTGATGTGCGTTTCAACGATGTTGGTCTTGGGGTCGAAATGAAATTGCCACACCATTTCGAGAAGCATGGTCCGGGTTATGACCTTCCCGGCGTGCCGCATCAGACACTCTAGCAAGGTAAATTCGCGTGGCTGCAATTCGATCAATCGCCCGCGCCGAGAGACTGTCCGCTTGAGTAAATCCATTTCCAAGTCGCCGCAGCGCAGGAGCGTTTCGGTCGCGCAGATCGCCGGGCGCCGGGCTAGGGCATTGACTCGGGCAAGGAGCTCCGAAAAAGCGAAGGGCTTTGTGAGATAATCGTCGCCACCGGCGTCGAGGCCTTCGACGCGATCATCGATGCCACCGAGATTGGTGAGAAACAGGACCGGAGTGCCGACGCCTTCGTCACGAAGCTTCTTCACGAGCGTGAGACCGTCGAGGCCCGGCAGCATGCGGTCAACGATCGCCACGTCATAATGGTTCGCGCCCGCGAGGAAAAAGCCGTCTCGGCCGTTTGGCGCATGATCGACAACATGACCAAGTTCGGCGAGGCCCTTAGCGATGTAAGAGGCAGTTTCCGCGTCGTCCTCGATGACGAGCAGTCTCATGATCCTTGTCCTGCAAATATCTGCTTGATGTAGGTGACCGGCGCCTGATTGCACCGGTCACCTCCCGGTTTTATGGACTTAATCGGCGGGATTAGCGCCTTCGGGGCTGTTTTCCAGCACGCGGCCAGTCATCGCGTCGACACCGACCTCGCGCCATGTCTTGCCTTGACGCATATCAAAGGAGTAGCGCAGGCCACTCCCGCCGCGCTCGCGCTCAAGCTCTGATTTGATGATTTTGGCCGGGAAAGCCTTAAGGGCAATGGCGCGTGCCTCGCCCATGCTGATCTTCGGCGCCGGACGTTCTCGCGCTGCGGCAGGCATCAGCGGCGCTCCTGCCGCCGCGAAGCCGATCGCGAGAGCACCAAACAGACGGACACGGTGATATTGATTATTCATTTTTTTCCGACTCCATAGGCCCAAGAGCTGGGCAAAAAGCAGCGTTTCAGCGCCACCAGGCCCCCGTGGAGCGACTATGTGACAAGCCGGTATGCGTGCGCATTTCCGCATCTATACAAATTCCCAATGATCGGCCGCCGCGCGGGGCGCTGAAAGCCGGCGAGATTGCGGTCGAGCGCGGCCGTAAGGCGCGGGCGGAGATCAAGCTCGGTATCTGTGGCGAGCATGGCGGCGATCCTCGCCGTTTCGCGTGCCGATCGCGCGGCTCGCCGCGGCCCGGGCGGCGATCCGCGGACTTTCGAGTGGCGAATAGACCTAAGCGCTTATGGGACTCCCTCGACAGCGGGTCGTCTGAACCCCATGGCCACCCACGCACCGAGCAGCTTCAGCAAGAATTTTCCGGAGAAGCCGGAATGGTTCGCCATATCGTCGGGAAAAATCACGCCGTCCGGCCGGTCGGCGGTCATCATCCGCATGCTGGCCGGCGGGATATCGCCGGGAAGGCGAGGGCGATAGATGGCGAGCCAATGCCCCTTGGTGAAGTCGAGGAACATGGCCGTGTTGCAGCAGCGCGCATACATTCGCCGCGTCGGCGAATCGGGTTTCGGCCGCCGCTCCTCCAAAAGGTCGCCGCCCTGAACGCAGCGCACGCGATCCTTGCGATAAAGCACGTAGTCCGTGCCGCCATCCTCCGCCAAAACAAGCTCGGTGCCGGGGAGTGCTTGATACCGGCGACCGGCCTCTTGGCAACTCGCGCAATAACAAAGGCTCCGCAAAATCGGAGCCCCTTCGATCTGGAGCTCGACTTTGCCGCAGCGGCAGGGTGCCGAGATGCGCTCAATCGTCATTCTGCGTCTCCTTCATGGTCAGGGCCGCAAGCGGTTCTATCGACTGCCCGACGCCGATGGCGAGCCGTTGATATCGTCAAGTATGCCCGTAGAGGAAGCAGGGTAGAGTGCGATCTCCGGTACAATTCCGCCGATAGAGCTGTAAAGAAAGCCGAACGCAAACAGTCTTAGCGCCTTACGGGGCATCGCGGCCGATGGCGCAAAAACCGCTGCGCCGCGCTTTTTCGCCCCGTCGATCAGGGGGACCGTGCCAAGCCACAGATCGTTGTTTCCGTCGATAGCAATGCTCTTGGACACCACGGTTCTCGAAGCATCGGTTATATCGATCGTCTGAACCGGTTGGGCGGCTCCTTGAGCGCCTGCGGCGAAGATCGCGATCGTCGAGGGCCCTTGCGGCGTGGTGGAACCGTTTCGATTTGTGACGAAGTGCGACGCCATATTGAAGACATAAATTCGGCCGGCGCCGTCGACGGAAATGGCATCCGGATCGCTGAGCGGCGGCCACGCTTGGTCGTTGCTGCCAATGATGGCTGCGGGCGACGTGTCGCCGTTGCTGTCGGGCGCAAACTCAAGGACTGAATACTTATAGCCTAGCGCTTCGTTCAGCACGTAAATGCGCCCATCGCGACCAACGGCGAACGAACTCGGCAGTTGCAGGCCGGTCTGCGGACCTTTGATCACCGCCTCAGGTGTCGCATTGGAGCTTCGCACCGGGCCGGCATATCGCTCGATCGATGACTGACCGCTCCAGCGCAAGCGCAGGACGTAGAGATCGTCATGAGGGCCGACAGCGAGCGGCACCCGCCTGGCAGAATCGAGCGGGGTTGCATTTGGCGGGTCGACTGTTTCGAATGTGCCGACGAGAGACGCTTCATAAGGTTGTACGCCGCTGCGCGGCACGCAGATGGCGATCCGGCCATCATCCGCGCCCGCGAAAATGGTTCCGTGACTGTCGATCGCAATGGATTGCAGCACAGAGCCTTGAAGGCGACAGTTTGTGCGATAGCCAAGCGGCTTCCCGCCGACATTCAGGCCGACGAAAACTGTGTCCGTCCCGTCAGTGAAGTAAATTTCTCCTGCTGAACCCGGATTGCCGGATGGGTGGATCGCCAGACTTGCCGGGACCCACGGCAAAGTCTTTAGAACCTCCTTTCCTTTTGCAATCGATTCTAAAGGATCGGTACTGTCCCAAAAGTCTTCTCTGTTAGCCCCTTGTCCGGGGATCAGTCTGGCAGATGATCCGAATGGCAAGTTTCCATCCTGGTCGTCAGCGACTGCCAACGACAGAGGCGGTCCCGAGCGTGACGCAAAGCCCTGCTCGATGGATTGATAAAGCGTAGGTCCGGGAGGTGTCGCCGCGCTGCCGCTTTGAACAGGCTTTGTGCCGCTGGCAGTTTGAACAGGCTTTGTGCTGCTGGCACTTTGCGCGGGTTTTGTAGCGCCGGCACTTTGAGCAGGTTTTATGCTGCTGATACTTTGGGCAGGTTCTGTGCCGTCGGTAACGACGAGACGGCCGAAAGCCCATTGCGCCGGGCCTTGGCTCGTCGCCTCGGCCAAAAGACCGATCATGCCGCCATTGGATGGGGGCGTGCCGTCAATTTTACCCACTTGCGTTCCGTTGACGAAGACGTGCGCGGTTGCTCCCTTGGTGGTTACCTGAAGCGTGTTCCAGACGCCCGCGCCGGTCTTCAGCGCGCCGTTTTTTGTCCAGGGCATGAGGAGTTTCATCTTGCCATTAGCCATCTGCATGACTGTCAAGGCGCCTATGCCCGTCACGGCAAAGAAGTAGTAGTTGTGATTGTCCGCCGCCCAGAATACCACCCCGGCCGGATCGCCGCCGTTGGCGGCTCGAACGACCGCGGCAAGTACACAGAGATCGAAGTCGTGATACCGGCCGAGGTCATTGAGCGAACCGGCCATGCCGGCAGCGCGGGCGGTAACGATCAGCATATTGCGCTCGACCCGGATAGCAGGATCGCTGGTCCAACCTTGAAGGTTATCGAAATTGTCGGCGCGTAGGGTTTTCCCGGTACATGCCAGCGCATTTTGAAGGCCTGCCATCACGAAGAGGAGGATGATCGCCAAAAAGGCCGGTGCTCGTCTCATCAGGATTTCCTTAGCTAATAGCTTGGAATGCTGACAAAATTTAAAGGTGATGAAGCTATTCGCCGGTCGCGTCTGTCCTTGGCGCCGCTGGTTTCGAACCGGCAGGACATTCTTCGTGCGTCGCAGAGCCGATGCGCAGATTGCGAAACGATCTTTTTCGCGTCAAGGTCGAAATGACGAGCAAGCCTGCGATCTCCTGCACGGTCGGGCCGGTCGATGACATCGCGACCGAGCAAGCGCGGAACGTCCTCGGCGAGCGGCACGAACCTGCGAAAAGCCATGCGTGCGCATCATCCGACACCGGGCTCGTGAAGGGCGGCGTCTAAGGAGTCTCACCTGACCACACGGCATGGGTCTCATGTTTCGCAGCACGCGCAGGTTCAAGGACGCCGATGGCTCATCGAGGTAAAGTGGCGCGCAGAGCCTCAACCCGCTCGGCATGTCGTAGCCGCGATCATGCGCCTCGGCGACATCGAGGCCGCCCGTCATCTCTATGCGTATTGAAATCACCGCCGATGAGCGATTCCCGTGTCGCTATAGCTTCGCATTGAATTACGGATTTCGATATGCGGCCATCGCCGTTCGGTTGACATATATTCAACCGAATAGTTTAATGTCTTCGAGAGACGTCATTCAGCGAAAGCTCCGAAAGAAGAGCATCGCGCGACGCTTGCGGAGGAAATGATGAACGAATTGCTTCAGCCGGACGTGTTTTTCGGCGCGTGCCCGCACGATTGCCCGGACACGTGTTCGATGTTGTTCGAAGTCCGCGGTGGTATTCTTCAAAACGTACGCGGCAACCCGGACCATCCGATGACGCGCGGCGGTCTCTGCGTGAAGCTGAAGGATTATGAAAAGCGTCACTACCATCCGGATCGGCTGCTTTATCCGATGCGTCGCGTCGGTCCTAAGGGCAGCAAGCAGTTCGAGCGGATCACTTGGGACGAAGCGCTGGACGAGATCGTCTCGCGCTGGAACGGCATCATCGCTCAGCACGGGCCGCAGGCGATCATTCCCTACAGCTATCTCGGTCATCAGGGGTTGGTTCATGGTCTCAACGGCGGCGATGCGTTCTTCAACAGACTGGGCGCCACGGTCTGCGAACGCACGTTCTGCGGCGAGGGCTCGTGCACCGCATGGCTTCTGACGGTCGGCCCGACGGCGGGTCTCGATCCGGAAAGCTACATTCATTCGAAATACATCGTGATTTGGGCGTGCAATAGCGTCAGCACCAATCTGCATCACTGGGCCATCGTGCGCGACGCGCAGAAGCTCGGCGCCAAGGTGGTCGTGATCGACGCTTACGCATCGCGGACGGCGAAGGCTGCCGATTGGCATATTTGCCCGAAGCCCGGGACCGATGGCGCCCTTGCTATGGCCTTGATCAACTCGATCATTGCGCAGGGACTTGTCGATCAAGATTATGTCGAACAATACACGGTCGGTTTCGACGACCTCAAACAGCGCGCGCAGGCCCGCACGCCGGAGTGGGCGGAAGCAATCACCGGCGTTCCGGCGGCCGACATCCGTAAGCTCGCCTATGAATTGGCGACGCAACAGCCCGCCGCAATTCGTCTCGGTGTCGCGCTTGAGCGGCACTACGGCGGCGGCCAGACGATCCGCGCGGTGACCTCAATTCCGGCTCTGACCGGGGCGTGGCGCCACGTCGGCGGCGGTGTGACGCAATTTCCTGTCTGGGAGCATCCTTACAAGTTTGACGTGATCTGCCGGCCGGATCTGATTCCGGAAGGAACGCGCGTCGTAAACAATCTTCAGATCGGCCGTGCTTTGACCGGCGAGATGGCGCTCGATCCGCCGATCATGTCGATGATGTGCTGGAACTCAAATCCGGTCACGCAGGCCCCGGAAACGGACAAGATCGTCGCTGGATTGATGCGGGAAGATTTGTTCCTGGTCTCGGCTGAGCACTTCATTTCCGACACGGCGTCCTATGCCGACATTCTCTTGCCGGCCGCGATGGGTGCGGAAATGGAAGATATGATCCTGTCGTGGGGCCACCTCTATCTGACCTATAATGCGAAATGCGCCGAATCGCCCGGCGAAGCGATCCCCAATAACGAGATCTTCCGCCGCCTGGCCGCCCGTCTCGGCTTCGAGGAAGAAAACTTCAAATGGACCGATTCCGAATGCCTAGAGCATTATGTCGACTGGAACGCTCCGGCTTGCGAGGGGATCGACCTCGACTATCTGCGCGAACACGGCTTCGCGCGGTTGAAGGTGGGGACGCCGGATGATCGCGCACCGCACCGGGAAGGCAATTTCCCGACGGCGACAGGCAAGTGCAATTTCAGAATCGACGGCGCCAAGAATTTCGTCGCCGGGCCTTTCCGGCAGATGTACGAAGCCTTTCAACCGGGCGAGGATTTGGATCCGCTGCCGGATTATGTCGGGGCGCGTGAGTCGGCGGCGAACAACCCGGAACTTGCCCGGCGCTATCCGCTCAACATCGTCTCGCCGAAGAGCCACGGCTTTCTGAACTCCTGCTACGCGAACATGGAAGAAAAGCTTCGGGGGCAGGGCGAGCAATTCGTCATGATCAGCCAAGCCGACGCGGACGCGCGCGGGATCATCGACGGTGACCGCGTTCAGGTGATGAACACGCGCGGCGCCTTCAAGGGGGTGGCGCGCATTACGGATGATGTCAAATGCGGCGTGGTGGTCGCCACCCTTGGCTACTGGCGTCAGCTTAACGAGGGGACAGTCAACAGCATCAGTTCGGCTGCCTTCACGGATATGGGGCACGCACCGTCGTTCTCGGATAATTTGGTCGAGGTGACGCGCGCCAATTAGCTTATCAAGAGCCTGATGGATTTTGGGTCCGGCGGCGTTAGGGTCGCCGGGCAGTGCAACATTCTCGATCACCATCGAATGGTTCAGCAGTGAAGCGCGGTATTGAACAGCGCTTCACTGCCGCGCATGTCACGGAGTCAATACTTCGCCGCAATCGCAGGTTCGGAGGCCGCTGCTGGCTGGTCGAGGTAGATCGGTGCGTAGAGCCTAATCCAGCCGCGCGTGTCGTAGCCGGGATAATGTGCCTCGACGACATCGCGTGTCACCATGGCTTGGACTTTGAAGCGATCGAACTTGACACCGAAGAGCCCGCCGACGGCGAACTGTCGTTGCCGCAAATAAGACCGCGATGGCGAGTTCAGATCGGTTGACCCAAAGGCAACGGCGCCGAGCTCGAATTGTCCGAACGTCTTTGTGGCTGTGAGATCGAGATTGAGCCAATCAGGGTAGCGCGTGTTGCTTCCGAAGTCGCCATTTATGAGATCGGCAGTCAAATCCCAGCCATCGGCCGTATAGCTGACGGCGAAGCGTTGTTCAAAGGATGACAGCTGAAACGCTTGCGGCGCGCCCACGCCGACTCGCAGACCCGCCATATAGCTCGCGCCGAAACCATTCCCGAATGTATGGGCAAGCTGACCCGCCAACAGCGTGCTGTTCAAGAAAAATACATTGTTGGCCGAATTGTTCGTATAATTATTGAAGACGCTCGGCTGAAGAAAGATAAATTGAAGCCGGGTATCGTCGAAATAGACGGGCGTCGCGAGAACGAGCGACGACAGGTTAACGTTTTGTCCCATGACGGTGCTTGTGCGCTGCCCGTAGGAAGACGTGTCAATAAAGTAAAGTCCTCCCGGCAGTGGTGCACCCGCCGGCACGCCAATGGTGGCGCCGGGCTGCAAGACGCTTCCGGCATAGGCCATCGGCGCGAACGCAGCGAGGCTCGCGGCGCCGGCGCAGATCGCGAAAATTCCGTGCTTCATTTGTGAGGAGATGGTGAACTTTAGGCGCAGCAATAGTCTATTCGCGTAGAACATGATGCAAGGCATGAGCGTGACTTACCGATTCAGTGCTGAGCACTGCCGGGCCCCCGGAGTCGCGAACCGCCATCAGCCCGCTATGGAAGAGATGAGAGAGCCTGGCCGCCTTTAGACAGGCTCTTTTTGCAGCGAAAATTCTCGTGCCTTGTGTTTTTGGCAAAACCTGTGCCAGCCAGATCCACCGTGAATCACGCGTGGCCCGAGCGGCGAGGAAACGCTCAGGCACTGATCACTTGACTCATAAATTGTGCAGCGGACGAGCGGCCGGCGCTATCTTGCAGCCTGTTCCGGCAGCTCCCAGGCCATGATCGAAACCGGGAAATTGAACCCGATCCCCGTTGGGCTGCGCCATGCGCCGATTCCGATGCGGTCCCGCCCGCTTTCGATATCCGCCTCGACGAGTCCGTCAGGGCGGCATGGTCTCTCTATCGGCAAGGGCGTCGAGTTGCGCCGCAAGCCGGTATTCATCGATCAAAACTTCGCTCAGTCCGGCGTCGCTGCCCATTTATCGTGATTCAATCAACGATAATGCGCTGGTGTGGGAAGGATCGCGCAACTCGCCGGGGAACAGCCGGCGCAGTTTCGACACCGACATGTGTCGGTGGCAAAACGGGACGCGCCGGCGATCAAACCGAGTCCGCTTTAGAGAGCGAGCATTCTCACAGGGGCGGTTTTACCGCGCTCGCCATTCGTCTGGCTTGCGGCGATGGAAGCGAAGGGACCCGCCTCGCTGTTCAGCGGGTCACTCGCCCTCCGGTGGCAAGACGACGACCGTAACGCGTCAGCGGCTGCGGCCGGCGTCCCTCTGGCCGGTACCCTCGGCGCGCGATCCGGCGGCAGGATTGCGCTTCATCGCCCGGCGGCGCGGTTTCTGCCGGGGACCGCGTTGCGCTGGTTTGTTGGCATCAGGATGGGCCGCCGCAGCGTGCTCGCCACGCTGGCTGCGCCGATCGACGACCGGCATGGACTGGCGGGTGAGCCGTTCGATGGCACGCAGCAGACCGTATTCCCCCGCCTCGCATAAGGATACCGCCGTGCCCTCGCGCCCGGCGCGCGCCGTGCGGCCGATGCGGTGGACATAGGCTTCCGCGACGTCGGGCAGTTCGTAATTGACGACATGCGTCACATCGTCGACATCGATGCCGCGCGCGGCGATATCGGTTGCGACCAGGACGCCGGCTCGTCCGGATTTGAAGGAATCAAGCGCGCGTTGGCGCTGCCCTTGGCTCTTGTTGCCGTGGATGACCGCGGCCGGAATGGCGTGGGCGGCGAGATGGGCGGTGACTCGGTCTGCGCCGCGCTTGGTGCGGGTGAAGACGATGGTGCGGCGATAATCCGGCTGCGCAAGCAGCTCGACCAGGATGTTGCGCTTGGCCGTCTCGTCGACGAGGAAGACCTGTTGCGCGACGCGTTCGGCGGTCGTCGCGACCGGGGCGACCGAGACATGCACGGGATCGCGCAGCATCTCCTTGGTGAGGCCGGCAATCGCCGGCGGCATCGTGGCCGAAAAGAACAGGCTTTGGCGCGCCTTCGGCAGCTTGGCGACGATCTGGCGGATGGGCTTTACGAAGCCGAGGTCGAGCATATGGTCGGCCTCGTCGAGGACGACCATCTCCGTCGCGTCGAACTGCACATGACCCGCTTCGAGATGATCGAGCAGCCGGCCAGGGGTGGCGACGAGAACGTCAAGCCCGCGATTGAGCTGCTGGATCTGCGGGCCATAGCCGACGCCGCCGACGATTACGCCGACATTGATGCGCATGAACTTGCCATAGGCCCGGAACGACTGGGCGATCTGCGCCACCAGCTCGCGGGTCGGGGCCAGCACCAGCGCGCGGACGCTATGGGGCCGCGGCCGCCGCGGGGCACGCGCGATCCGGTCGAGAATGGGCAGGGCAAAGGCGGCCGTCTTGCCCGTGCCGGTCTGGGCGATGCCAAGCAGATCGCGGCCTTGCAGAACGGACGGAATGGATTGGGCTTGGATGGGGGTCGGAATCGTATAGCCTTCGGCCGCGAGGGCCCGAAGGAGGACCTCGGCGAGGCCGAGATCGGTGAATTGAGTCACGGTGCTTCTTTCAAATAAAACGGTGTGCGGGCGCTTCAGCTCTCGCTGCGCGGTGAGCCACCGGAACGGTTAAGGAGTCGGCCCGCGTATGAAGCCGTCATGGGTGCGAGATAAAGAGCGCTCGACAGATCGCCGGTCGAGGACCGGCTTACGCGACTGGAGCGCCTCATGCCGCAACGCGGCAAGCCCTCACATAGGCGACATCGCTCGCGCGGTCAATGGATTTGAGGAGCGGCGCCGCTCCGGGTGCCATATGGGCATCGGTCAAACCCGTGCCCGGTTGGCGAAGGCCGCCCCGGCTTCGCAAATGACCGCCTCGCGATCGGCGCGCCGGTGTTCGGGCCCGGTAAAGAATTATCCCCCACGCAGAAAGGTGAAGAGGGCGGCGATTGCGGCGCCCGACATGGCCATAAATGCCAGCCAAGTAAAGCCGATGGATAATTTTCTGCTGACGTAGTCACCCATGATCGCTTCGTTTCCCGATATGCGGATAATCAGAAAAATCAGGGGAACTGCAGCAACTCCGTTCAGCACAGACGTATAGACGAGCAGCTTGATCGGATCGATGCCGACGAAATTGATGGCGACTCCGACGAGCGTGGATGCCGTGATGACGCCGTAAAAACCGTGCGCGCGCGTGAATTTGAGATCCAACCCTTCGTCCCAGCCTAATGATTCCGCCAACGCATATCCCGCCGAGCCCGCGAGAACGGGAACGACGAGCAGACCGGCGCTCACGATGCCTATCGCGAATAGGAGCTTCGCCAAAAAGCCAGCGTAGGGAAATGAATGCACCAGCGGCTCCAGCGCCTTTGCGGCGTCGGCGGCCGTGTTCAGATTGGTCACTCCGTGTTGGTTCAGCACGGTCGCGGATACGACGATGATCGACCACGTGATCAATTGCGACGCGAACATGCCTATGGCGTTGTCCAGACGCATATTGTCGATGGCATCGCGAGAGATTGTAACTTTTCCGGTGATCCCGATTCGCCCCGCCGCTTTATCTTCTTCGACTTCCTGCGATGTCTCCCAGAAGAATAAGTAGGGCGCGATCGTGGTTCCGATATTGGCCAATATGATCAGGAGAAACGCAAAACTCAGCTCGATATGAGGAACGAAGGTCGCCTTGAGGATTCTCAGCCAAGGCTCTTTGACGATAAATGCGGTCAGCAAGTACACGAAAGCGACGGCCGACAGGCCTTTGAGGTATTTCGCATAGGTCCGGTAGGACGAGAATATCTCGAGTGACAGCGTGACGAATGCCGTACCGAGAACGAGAACGATAAAGGGAATCGGAACAAGAAGACGGATGGCTTCCGCCATTGCGCCGATATCCGCCCCGATATTTATCGTGTTCGTGACGACAATAATTGCGACGGAGGCGTAGAGGACGATTGGGCCGTAATGCTCTTTGATCAGCGCGGCGAGACCCTTGCCGGTTACCGCCCCGATCCTGGCGCAGGCTTCCTGAATCGCGATGAGCAAGGGAAGGGCGAACGGTGCCGTCCAGAGCTGGCCGTAGCCAAATTGAGCTCCGACCTGGGTATAGGTTGCAATCCCGGCAGGATCATTGTCAGCCGCACCGCTGACGAAGCCGGGCCCCAGAATGCGAATCAAATTGCCGAGAGAACGTTTCTTCATCGCCAGAATGCGCCGGGTGGAAGAGAACATTAGGCTCAATGCCGACCGAACCATCGCCTGCATACGGCCACGGTTGATCGGCCGCAATCATCGATCGGTGCAGTCTAGAGGAGTCCCAACATCGGAGTCGGTGCCGGCAGAAGCTGACACGGATCGTCAGTTATCGCGGCCGGACGCGGTCGGGAACAAGCAGTGCTTTACCGGAAGGCCGGCATTTCAATACTGGGGCTTTAAAATTTGCCTCAAATTGACACGATGCGATTCACCGCCTGCTAAACGCCTCTTCAAGCTTAAACCGCGATAACCATCGTCCGTGGCGCAATTTCCGTCGGCTGTGACTGGCGGAACACGCCAGAGCTTTTGCTTTTGACGCGTTTTCTTCCCGCGAGCCGGTCTTCACGTCGGGCGAAAACGCGTTGGGTCCTGTGGCGGGCGTATGAGTCTTCATGTCTCATGGGCGATGGGCGTCGTGGCGCCCTGGTGTTTGGGGGTCGGGCTGGTCGTTTCGATGGCCGCCGACGCCGGCCAGGATGCAGCGATCGGCGCCTCGGTCGCACCGCCTGCCGTACGCGCGGTCACCGAACCGGGGACCCTGATTCCCGTTGCCGTCACGGGGCCGGGTTTCGGCCTCGATCCGCAGAAGCCCGTGATCCAGCGCGACGCGCGGCTGATCCTCGGCGACAAGCCCGAATTCGAGCGGATGCCGGATGAAATCGAGCCGCGTGCGCTCCTCAAGCCGCACGCGCCAAGCCCGCCGAGCATCGACCGCGGCCGACGCGGCGATCCGGCCGTCGGCTTGCGTCCCACCTTCAGCTCGCAATTGGAGCACGCCGGCGGCCTTGCGGCCTTGCGGGCCCGGCACATGATCTTCGCCGAAGCGGAGACGTTCCAGAGCGACGCCTTCGCCCCGCGTGCCGCCACCGAACCGCGCGCCGAAACCTTTGCGCCCCAGCTCGATGCATCAAACCCGACGACGGCGCCATCGACCGCGCCGCTGCCACCGCAGCAGCGAGGCTCGATCGAGACCGTGCGGCCGGCCAATCTCGATAAACGGTTGATGCAGGGCGCGACCCCCGATGTCCCGCGGGCGGAAGCGCTCGAATCGGCAACGCCGGCGCCCGCCGATGCGACGCCCGTCGAAGTCGTGGCGCTGCCGACGATCCCCGGCGATGCGCCGGTCAATTTTTCAGCCATTCCCGCCGACCGGCCGGATTATGCGGCCCTGGTCGAAGCGGACCAATCGCGGCGCGAGCGGCGCTGCCTTGCCCAAGCGATCTATTTCGAGGCGCGCGGCGAGAGCGAAAAAGGGCAGGCGGCGGTCGCGCAGGTCGTGTTGAACCGCGTCTCCAGCGGGCTTTATCCTTCAACGATCTGCGGCGTCGTCTTCCAGAATCGGCAACATTATCATGCCTGCCAATTCTCCTTCGCCTGCGAAGGGCGGTCGCTGCGCATTACCGAACCCGAGGCTTGGCGGCGGGCGGAGCGCGTCGCCGCGGCGGTGACGAGCGGGCAAACCTATGTCGCCGATGTCGGCAGCGCGACTCATTATCATGCGCTCTATGTGCATCCCTATTGGGCGCGGCGGCTGCAGCGGACCGATCGGATCGGCCATCACGTCTTCTACAAGATGCGCGCCGGGCAGACGTAAAACGGCCATGTTCAGCGCCATGATTGGCGGCTCGGATCGGGGGCGTGCTCTTCGGTCGACGGTTCGGTCTTTGCATTTCCGGGCTTGCTGTTTCGGCCCATAGCTGGCACCGTGGCAGGCTCCGGCGTCCGGTCTTAGCGGGCCTGCAAAACTTGCTCTCGAAACGCTGACCTCCGCGCCCAAAATGAGAGTTTTCCGGAGGGTTTAGCTTGCCTTTGCACCGTTTCGCTTCGCGTGCGATCTTCTATTTTGCGTCGGCCGCTTGGGTCGCATCGGCGGGTTTTGCGCCGGCGGCGGCCAAGGTCAGCGAGAACCTCTCCGTTGCGACGCCCTTTGAAGTCGGCGACAGTCCCGCGGGCAATTATCTCGCCGCCGTCGTCGCCGGGGCCGACCGCGACACGGTTGCCGCCGCGACCTTTTTCCGCGAGGCCCTGCGCTTTGATCCGCGCAACAAGGATCTGGTCGAGCGCGCCTTCGTCGCGGCCCTCACCAACGGCGCCATGCCGGAAGCGTTCACGCTCGCGGACCGTCTGCTGCTGCTTGAGCCGGACAATGGCTTGGCGCATCTCGCGCTCGGTGTCCGGGCGCTGAAGGCGCATCAATATTCGACCGCGCGCTGGCAGTTCGGCCGCGGCGGCGGCAGTGAAGGCGGCGACTTGACGGCCACGTTGCTGACGGCCTGGGCCTATCAGGGCAGCGGGCAGACGCGCCGGGCGCTCGATCTCGTCGGTCACCTCGATGACGAAAATTTCGCGATCTTCCGCGCCTATCATCAGGCTCTGATCGCCGATGTGGCAGGCCGCAAGGATCAGGCGGCGCAATCCTTCCAAGCCGCCTATAATGCCGATAAATCGACCTTGCGGCTGGTCGATGCCTATGCCCGGTTCCTCAGCGAGACCGGCAAGAACGATCAGGCGACCGAGGTCTATACGGCCTTTTCGCAAATCGTGCCGGATCATCCCGAAGTTCGCGCGGCGCTGGCGGCTCTCAAGGCTGGCAAGACCTTGGCGCCGCTGGTTAAGGATGTCGATCAGGGCAGTGCGGAGGTGCTTTACGGCCTCGGCGCGGCGGGGGGCCGTCAGGGCGACGATCTCGCCGGGCTGATCTATCTGCGGCTGTCGCTTTACCTCGACCCGGACAATGCTTTGGCGCTGCTGACGCTCGGCGATCTCTACGAGCGCATCAACCAGAACGAACAGGCCCTCGACATCTATCAGGATGTGCCCGAAGCCGATCCGCTGCGCGAGACGGCCGATATCGAGATCAGCCAGGTTTTGGAAAATCTTGGCCGCAGCGATCAGGCGCTCAGCCATTTGCGCGATGTCGTCGACGATCATCCCTATGACGAGCAGGCTCTGTCGGCGCTCGGCAATTTGCAGCGCGCGCACGATCATTACGACGATGCCGTCGTCAGCTATACGCGGGCGCTTGCGGCATCCAAAAAACCCGAATCCGACAATTGGCCGCTCTATTATTTCCGCGGCATCGCCTACGAGCGCAGCAAGCAATGGCCGAAGGCGGAAGCCGATTTCAAGCATGCGCTGCAGCTCTTCCCCGACCAGCCGCTGGTGCTGAATTATCTCGGCTATAGCTGGGTCGATAAGGGCGTCAATCTCGGCGAGGCGTTTCCGATGCTGCGCCGCGCGGTCGAACTGCGGCCGACGGACGGCTATATCGTCGACAGCCTCGGCTGGGCCGAATATAAGCTTGGCCATTATCAAGAAGCCGTGACGGATCTCGAAAAGGCGATCGATCTGAAACCGGCTGATCCGGTCATCAACGATCATCTCGGCGATGCCTATTGGCACGTCGGCCGCAAGCTCGAAGCGCATTTCCAATGGAACCATGCGCGCGACATGGGTGCCGACCCGGCCGATCTGCCGCGCATCCTGCAGAAGATCAAATACGGCCTCGATGCGGTTCCGACCAAAGCCGGCGAAGCGAAGCCGATGATCGGCGAAAAGCCCACGGCCGCCGACGCCGGGCACAAGCAGAACGGCGGCTAGGCCGCCGGAAACTGTCCTTGCGAGCCGTTTGCGCGAGGCAATCCTTAACGGGTTGCCTCGCTTCGTTTGCGGTGGCAATTGTGCCCGCTCCGATCAATTCTTGACCCGATCCGCCCTTGTCCCAGCTTACCGACCGCGCGCCGGCAAAAATCAATCTGACGCTGCATGTGGTCGGCCGGCGTGCCGACGGCTATCACGAGCTCGAAAGCCTCGTCGCCTTCTCGCGCACGGGCGACCAGCTCGCTTTGGCGCCGGGCGCCTTGCAACTTCGCGTCACGGGGCCGACGGCGCAGGCTGCCGGCGATCCGGAAAAAAACCTCGTCATCAAAGCCGCGCGCCAATTGGCCGAACGGATTGCCGGTCTGCGCCTCGGTACGTTCACGCTGGTGAAGACTTTGCCGGTTGCGGCGGGGATCGGCGGCGGCTCGTCGGATGCGGCGGCGGCGCTGCGGCTTCTGGCACGCCTCAACGACCTCGCGCTCGACGATCCGCGCCTTTTCGAGGCGGCGCGCGCCACCGGTGCCGACGTCCCGGTCTGCCTTGCGGCGAAAGCCCGGATGATGAGTGGCATCGGCGAAAAGCTCGGGCCCTTGCTCGATCTGCCGCCGCTGCCGGCGCTGATCGTCAATCCGCGCCGGCCGCTGGAAACCAAGCCGGTTTTCGAATTCATGCGGATTGCACCCGGCAGCGAGACGCATTTCGGTCGGCATCCCGAGATCGCGTCCGGGATGCCTTACGACGCGCTGATCGCGGCGCTGCGCAAAGGCCGCAACGATATGGAAGATGCCGCCTCGGTTCTGGCGCCGATCATCGCCAAGGTTCTGGCGATCCTCACCGCCGCGCCAGGATGCCGCCTCGCGCGCATGTCGGGCTCTGGCGCGACCTGTTTCGCGCTGTTTGACAATTGCCGCGCGGTCGGCCGGGCGCGCAAGGCCATCGCCGAGGCGCATCCCGACTGGTGGGTGAAGGCGGCGCTCTTGAACTGACGCTTTATGTCTTTTTGATCGCATCGGATTTGTCCGAAAACCGCTGCGCACTTTTCGGTCCGATGCTCTAATAGAGCCAGGGCAGGAGCCGCCAGGTCCGCTGATAATAAGCCTCGTATTCGGCGCCGAAATGGCTGCGCAGCAAGGCTTCTTCCGAATCCATCCGTGCGATCAGCGGCACGAGATGGAGGAGGGCGAGGATCACGCCGACAAGCGAGCGGAAGGCAAGGGCCCAGCCGACAGCGCCGACGATGAGGCCGAGATAACTCGGGTTGCGGATCATGCTGTAGGGGCCCGTCGTCACCAGACGATGGCCCGGCTGGATGGCGACCAGTCCGCTGAATCGATTGCCGAGCACGAAGACCGGCCAAATCCGCAGCGCCCCGCCCAAGATCACGAGGCCGACCCCGATCCAGCGCGTCGTCTCGCCGTCGATGGTCCAGAAGCCGATGCGGTCCGTATAGGCCGGCACGAAGGCGAGCAGAAGGCCGAGCACGGCAATGGCCATGAAGATCCAGCGATTGCTGCGATCCTCGCGCTCGCCGCTGCTGAGATTGCCGCTCGAGAAGAACGAGATGATGAGGAAGGTCGCGGCGACAACGCAAAGCGCAATCAACGGCGGCTGAGACAAGAACCGGTCGAGGCTACCGAGCCCCCAAACGGCAAGGCCGAATTGCAGGAGGACCAGGGCGACGGAGAGGACGGCAAGCTTGGCTCTCATCGGTCCCGCCTTCGACGGCGTGGAGATTAATGCGCCCGCTCGATGCAGAAATCGACCACGTCTTTCAGCGCCGCTTTCCACGGCGAAGCCGGGAAAAGTTCGAGCGCATCATGCGCCATCGCGCCGTAATGACGCGCCCGCTCGACGGTGTCTTCGAGGCCGCGATGTTTGCGCATGATCGTAATTGCGGTCTCGAGATCGCCGTCGCTGATCTCGCCGGCTTCGAGCGTGCGGCGCCAGAAGCTGCGTTCGGCCTCGGTGCCGCGCCGGAATGACAGGACGACTGGCAAAGTGATCTTGCCCTCGCGGAAATCGTCGCCGACATTCTTGCCGAGCTTCGCCGATTTGCCGCCATAGTCGAGTGCGTCGTCGATGAGCTGGAAGGCGATGCCGAGATTAAGGCCGTAGCCGCGGCAGGCGGCAATCTCAGCCTTCGGCCGGCCGGCGAGGATCGGCCCGACCTCCGCGGCGGCGCCGAACAGCGCGGCCGTCTTGGCGCGAATCACGGCGAGATAATCGTCCTCGCTCGTTTGCGTATCCTTGGCGGCGGCCAATTGCATGACCTCGCCTTCGGCGATCACTACGGCAGCCGAGGAAAGCACTTCGAGCGCTTGCAGCGAGCCGACTTCGACCATCATCTTGAACGCTTGGCCAAGCAGGAAATCGCCAACGAGCACGGTGGCCTCGTTGCCCCATAGCATGCGCGCGGCGAGCTTGCCGCGCCGCATATTGCTCTCGTCGACGACATCATCGTGCAGCAAGGTCGCCGTGTGCATGAACTCGACCGCTGCGGCGAGCTTGATATGTCCGCTTCCGGCATAATCGCAGAGACCGGCGGTCGCCAAGGTCAGCATGGGCCGCAGCCGTTTGCCGCCCGACGTGATCAGATGATTGGCGATGTCGGGAATCATCGTCACATGCGATGCGGCATGGGACAGGATGACCTGATTGACCCGCTCCATACCCGGCGCGGCGAGCCGGTTCAGGGCCTCGATGCGGCCTTCACCCGCGGCTTCCTCAAGCGGAACGACAACGCCCAATTTTATTCTCCAATCGGAAGCGTGCCCGGTTCGGGCGGCGCCAAATTAGGCTGCCGCGCGGCGGCCCGCAAGCAAGCTGCCCGGACCTTAGAACACGGATGCGAGAGCCCGGCAAACTGGCGCAAAGGGGCCGGAAGGTCTAGTTTGCAGTCATCATCGATTGCTGTGGCGGAAGACCATGATCGAGCTTATCCGGACCAATGATCTCGTGTTGATCTCCGCCGTCGAAGCGCTTTTGGCGGGTCAAGGCATCGACGTCTTCGTCGCCGATCAATTTGCCAGCGCCATCGAGGGATCGCTCGGCTTCCTGCCGCGCCGCGTGCTGGTCCAGGCCGACGATGCCGCGCCGGCACGCCGGCTGCTGCGCGAGGCCGGTTTGTCGCAGGAACTCTCCGGTGGATGAGGCGATCGCGGCTGACCTCTTTCTGGGCGGCCAATTGCATCTGCGCCAATCGCCGCATGGGCATCGCGCCGGGACGGATGCGGTTCTGCTCGCGGCGGCGGCGCCGCGGGATGGCATGGGAATGGCGCTCGATATCGGCGCCGGCGTGGGCGCGGCAGGGCTCGCGCTAGCGCGGTTGCGGCCCCGGCTCCGCTTCGGCCTGGTCGAGAACGACCCTGAAACAGCGGCCCTCGCGCGGGAAAATCTCCGGCTGAACGGCTTCGAGGATCGCGGCGAACTCTATGAAGCGGACGTGTTGAGCGCCGCCAGCCGTCAGGCCGCGGGCCTTGCGGACGGTTCTGCCGCGCTGGTGATCACCAATCCGCCGTTTCTGGACCCGGCGCGGGTCCGGCTCTCGCCCGACCCCGGCAAACGCGCCGCCCATGCCATGCCGGCAGCAGGACCCGGCGCACTCGCCGATTGGCTTGCGGCCTGTCTCGCGCTGCTTGGCGACGGCGGTTTGCTGATCTTGATCCACCGCCCGGAGGCTCTGCCCGTCATTCTCGCTGCGCTCGATGGCCATGCAGCGCTGACGCTCATGCCTGTCCTGCCGCGCGCGGATCGCGCCGCGACGCGGATCCTGGTTCGCGCCCAAAAAGGCCGGCGCGCCCCGCTGACGATCGCGCCGTCGCTCGTCCTGCACGATGGCGGGCGTTTCAGCCCTCAAGCCGAGGCCCTGCATCGCGGGACGGCACTGATCGACTGGTGAGGAAAGAGAGGCCGATCCGCCGGCCTCCGATCGCGCTCACCAATAATAATAGGGATGCCCATAATAATAACGGTGCCAATAATGCCACCGGTGCCAGCAATGCCAACAGCGGTGCCAATAGTGCCAGCGATGCCAATGATGCCAGCAATGCCAGCAGCGGTGCCAATAGGCTTTTTGAATCATCGGCGCGGCGGCGGACGAGGCTTGGCTCGCAGCGACGCCCGGTGCCGCCTGACTCATGCCGGCAGCCGGCGCGGCCTGCGCGGCGTCGGGCAAAGCCTGGGCAAAGACCGAAAGACAGACAATCATCGCCAATTTGCGCAGAGTTTGCATCGGCATCCTCCTGTTTGACGAATAGAAACGCGTTCCTTTCTCGAATGCGCCTCTCGGCAGTCTAGCGCGCAAGAGATAGAGCACGACGGTGAACCCACCACCTTGCACGCCTCGATGATTTGATTAAAACCCGGTGATCAGGCGTGACAGTCCGGACAGTCTTCGCGCGCTTCGTCATGGAGCGAAACAGTCCTTCGAGCGTAACGACGGGTTCATGAGCGATCTCACGAAGGTGGATGTGACAGAGGGCGCCGATCCGAAGCGGTCATTTCAGGGTCTCATCCTGCGGTTGCAGGCCTTCTGGGCCGCGCAGGGATGCGCCATCCTGCAGCCTTATGACATGGAGGTCGGCGCCGGCACGTTCCATCCGGCGACGTTTTTGCGTGCGCTCGGGCCGCTGCCGTGGCGCGCGGCTTACGTCCAGCCGTCGCGCCGGCCGAAGGACGGCCGCTATGGCGACAATCCCAACCGGCTGCAGCATTATTATCAATTCCAGGTCATCCTGAAGCCGTCGCCGGAGAATTTGCAGGACCTCTATCTCGGCTCGCTGAAGGCAATCGGCATCGATCTCGCCTTGCACGATATCCGCTTCGTCGAGGACGATTGGGAAAGCCCGACGCTCGGCGCCTGGGGACTTGGCTGGGAATGCTGGTGCGATGGCATGGAAGTCTCGCAATTCACCTATTTCCAGCAGGTCGCTGGCATCGAATGCGCGCCGGTCGGGGGCGAACTGACCTATGGGCTTGAGCGGCTCGCCTGCTATCTACAGAACGTCGAAAGCATCATGGATCTCAACTTCAACGGCCGCGGCGGCGACGAGAAGCTGACCTATGCCGACGTGTTCAAACAGGCCGAGCAGGAATATTCGCGCTACAATTTCGAATATGCGGATACGGCGGTCCTGTTCCAGCACTTCGCCGATGCTGAGGCCGAGTGCAAAGCGCTGCTCGAACGAGGCGATCGCGGCGCGCGGCATCTTCTGGTGCTGCCGGCCTATGACCAGTGCATCAAGGCCTCGCACATTTTCAATCTGCTCGACGCCCGCGGCGTCATCTCGGTGACCGAGCGGCAGAGCTACATCCTGCGCGTGCGCGATTTGGCGAAGGCTTGCGGCGCCGCGTGGCTCAAGACGGCCGGCGGCGGGGCCGATCGCGTCACGCCGCAAATTCCCGCATGAGCAGCGCGACATCGGCCTGCGTCGGCAGGCCGGCTTCATTGCCGACATGGGTGATCTTGTAGGCCGCGGCGGCACGGGCAAAGCGGAAATGCGCCGCGAAACCTTTCTCCGGCGCCGCTAAATAGGACGCGATGTAGGCGCCGTGGAAGACATCGCCGGCACCCGATGTATCGACGATCTTTTCCGCCGGAACGGGTAGGGCGGGCAAGGACGAAACCGCGCCATCCTCATCGTACCAGAAGAGGCCGCGCTCGCCCTGTGTCACGCCGCCGATGCGGCAGCCTCTCGCCTTTAGATATTCGATCATCTGCTGCGGCGTGAGCTTCATCTGCTCGCACAGCCGTTCGGCGACGATCGCGACATCGATGAAGCCCAAGAGCGCATCGAGATTGCCGCGCACGCCGCCACCGTCGAGCGAGGTCAGGATGCCGCGTTCGCGGCAGAGCTTGGCATAATAAAGCGCCGCGTCGCCCTGATGGCCGTCGAGGTGCAGCGCCCGGCAGCCATCGAGATCGAGATGCGGAAAAGGGTGCAGAAACTTGTCGTCGCGGGCGCGAATGATGGCGCGCTTGCCGTTGTTGGGCAGGACGAAGGACAGCGACGAGCGTCCGACATGGCGCGGATGGACGCGGATCTTATAGTGCCGCGCCATGTCGAGGAACATGCGGCCGAGCCAATCGTCCGCCACCGTGGCAATGAGATCGGGAACATAGCCCAGTTTGGCGCAGGCGAACGCGGCGGTCACCGCATTGCCGCCGAAGGAGACGGCATAATCGCGCGCCACCGTCTTGTCGTCGCCGCTCGGAACGGCGTCGCAGAGCAGGGTGACATCGATATAGGTCTGCCCGATGAACAAAGCCCGCACGCGAATCGCCCCCTGCTGGGAAGAAAACGCCGCGGCGGGGCCGAAGGTTCAAAAGCTGGCGCCGCCGCTTCCGATCCTAGAGAGCATCCTTATGCCACATCTCTTCCGCGAAATTTCGTCTGATGCATGTTCCTGTTATGTTCTTGACGGTTTACGCCGCCCGCCTTAGTTTCGCGCCGAGGAGGCGCCGATGACACCGCCGCAACCGATACCGGGATTGGATTATTTCATCAGCGTCTTCTGGGCGGGCCGCGCGGAAACGCCCGAGGAGCTCGCCATGCGCTGGCTCAAACTGATCGCGCGCTTCCAAACGATCGATCCGATTTTTGCGCATTGGTATATATGGCCCGATATCCGTCACCCATTGCCCTTTGACACGGACGTCGCGACGCTCGCCGAAAAGATCGCCGCCAAGGTCGCGACAAGCGACACGGGAGAACCTCTGCCGATAGATGGCTACCAATTTTTTACGCGTAACAATATGGCTTCAAAGCGAGGACCGCGTAGTTTCCAAATCGACATGTTTGCCGGCTCTCCGATTAACTTTCCCTTGAACAGGATATCTCTCCGAACGGATTATGGGGTGGCGCCAGATTCCGATCTGACCACCTTTAGAATATTCAGAAGCGCGCTTCTTGCACTCGCGGAAACATTCGAAGCCACAATAGGCTTGGCCGCTCCTGCGAACATCACGGACCTCTGGCCAAAAGATTGGGACCTGCGGCGGAAGTTTCCGTTCGCCTGGATCACCTATGTCGCGCCACGGTTTGCCTCTTTGATTACACCGCCGGCTTCGGCCGTCGTCGAACGCCGGCCGGACGGGGGCCTTCTGATGGCCGCAACCGAGGAGACCTTTGACACGGCCAATCCGCAGCACGTGGCCGCCGCGCGACAAATCGAAGCCGCCGGGGCGCCCTTTAGTGCGCTGCCATATCCTTGGAGTCGATAACCCAAGCCAAGCTTCTCAGTCGAGCGAGAAGCTCGTCCCGCAGCCGCAGGAGGCTGTCGCCGCCGGATTGTCGATCTTGAAGGCGCGGCCCATGAGATCATCGACGAAATCGACCGTGCTGCCGCGCAGATAGTCGAGCGACACCGGGTCGATCGCGACCTTGGCGCCGGCGTCGCCAAGCACGAGGTCGCCGGCGACCGTGCTGGGCACGATCGCGTAAGTATACTGGAAGCCCGAGCAGCCGCCGCCTTCGACGGCAATGCGCAGCGCCGACCCCGCCGGCTCGCTTTTGAGGATTTCGGCGATGTGGCGCAGGGCATTGGCGGTCAGGTCGATCGGCGCCGCAACGGCAAGTTCGTTCATTGCAACCTCGGGGTGCGCAGCCGGCCGTCGTGCCGCTTGCATGGGAACCTGATAGGGAAGATAGGTCGCCTTTGGGCTGCCTGCAACGAGTCGCGCGCTGGCGCTGGCGTTACGGCAGTTTGGCTGGAGGATCAGGGCCTTGCCCGCACATTCCGACCGCATTCTGATACGCGAAAGGCCCGCCGCCTTCATGCCTTGGCGGGCGATCTATGCGGCGGATGCGAGCCGCAGCCGCGGCCGGTTGTTCCCGGAGCCAGCGTCGCCGACACGCAGCGAATTCCAGCGCGACCGCGACCGCATCTTGCATTCGACCGCCTTTCGGCGGCTCGCCCATAAGACGCAGGTCTTCATCCCGCATGAGGGCGATCATTACCGTACGCGGCTGACGCATTCGATCGAGGTCGGGCAGATCGCCCGTGCGCTCGCCCGGGCGCTCGGTCTCGACGATGATCTCGCCGAAGCCCTGGCTTTGGCACATGATCTTGGCCACACGCCGTTCGGCCATACCGGTGAAGATGCGCTTGACGAGGCCATGCGGCCCTATGGTGGCTTCGATCACAATGCACAGGCCTTGCGCATCGTCACCAAGCTTGAGCATCGCTATGCCACTTTCGACGGCCTGAACCTCTCCTGGGAAACGCTCGAAGGTCTCGTCAAGCACAATGGCCCGCTCACCGGGCCGGACGGGCGGCCGGCGGGCCATTATGCCGAGCGCGGCCTGCCGATCGCCATCACCGAATATGCGACGCTGCACGATCTGCGGCTCGATCTTTATGCCGGGGCGGAGGCGCAGGCGGCGGCGCTCGCCGATGACATCGCTTACAACGCGCATGACATCGACGACGGTCTGCGCGCCGGGCTCTTCGATTTCGCGCAATTGGCCGAGGTCGATTATCTGCGCCGGCGCATCGAGGGCATCGATGTGCTCTATCCGGGGCTCGAGCGCCAACGGCGCATTCATGAACTCGTCCGGCGCGTCATCACCGATTTCATCGAGGACGCGATTGCCGAAAGCGCGGCGCGGCTGCAATCGAGCCAGGTTGCAAGCGCCGACGACGTGCGTGCGTTGGGACGCACGGTCATCGGTTTCTCCGCGCCGATGGGCGAGGCCCAGGCGGCGATCAAGCGCTTTTTGTTTGCCAACATGTATCGCCATCCGACGATCAAGCGCATTCGCGTCGATGCGGCGCAGGTGGTGCGCGATCTCTTCGACGTTTTTTTCAAGGCGCCGGAACTGATGCCGCCGGAATGGGCCTCCTTCGCCATCACCCGCGGCGTCGAGGACGAGGCGAAAATGGCGCGCGTCGTCTGCGACTATATTGCCGGCATGACCGACCGCTATGCGCTTGCCGAACATCAGCGGCTTTTTGACCTGACGCCGGATTTGCGTTAGGGCGCGGGCTGAAACAAACCGAAAAAGTATGAACATCTATTCCGATTTTCACGCCCGTGTCGCCACGCTGCTTCAAAGCATGATCGCGCAGGGCCGGCTGCCGGCCGATCTCGATCTCACGCGTTTCGTGGTCGAGCCGCCGCGCGATCCCGCGCATGGCGACCTCTCGGTCAATGCGGCCATGGTCTATGCCAAAGAGGCCAAGGCGCATTTTGCCAATCCGCGCCAGCTGGCGACCGAGCTTGCCGTGGCGCTCGCCGATGACCCCGATGTCGATCAGGCGGAGGTCGCCGGGCCCGGATTCTTGAACATCCGGCTGAAGCCGCAGATTTTCGGCCGAATTTTGCGCGCCGTTTTGGCGCAGGGCCCGCGTTTCGGCGGCGCCACGGCGCCGGCGGCGGAAAAAATCAATGTCGAATACGTCTCGGCCAATCCGACCGGCCCCATGCATGTCGGCCACGGCCGCGGCGCCGTTTTCGGCGATGCTTTGGCCAATCTGCTGGCCTTTGCCGGCCATGATGTGACGCGCGAATATTACATCAACGACGCGGGCGCGCAGGTCGACGTGCTCGCCCGCTCGGCCTATCTGCGCTATCGCGAAGCACTCGGCGAGACGATCGCAATCCCCGAGGGGCTTTATCCCGGCGATTACCTGAAACCGCTCGGCGCTGCGCTGGCGGAAAAATATGGTCAGGCGCTTCTCGATCAGCCGGAGACTGTCTGGCTACCGCAGATGCGCGAAGCCGCCATCGCCGGGATGATGGAGATGATCCGCGACGATCTCGCGGCGCTCGCCATCACGCATGAAGTCTTCTTTTCCGAACGCAGCTTGACGCAGGGCGGGCGCGACGAAATCGCGAGCGCGATCGACGGTCTGCGCGCCGCAGGTCTCGTCTATGTCGGCCGCCTGCCGGCGCCGAAAGGCCAGCCGTCCGAGGATTGGGAAGATCGCGAGCAAGAGCTCTTCAAATCGACCGCCTTCGGCGATGATGTCGACCGGCCGCTGAAGAAATCCGACGGCAGCTACACCTATTTCGCCGCCGACATCGCCTATCACAAGACCAAGATCGATCGCGGTTTTCGCAATCTCATCGATATTTGGGGGGCCGACCATGGCGGCTATGTCAAGCGCATGCAGGCGGCGGTTGCGGCGCTTTCCGGCGGCAAGGCGCTGCTCGACGTGAAGCTCTGTCAGCTCGTCAAATTGATGCGCAACGGCGAGCCGGTGAAAATGTCGAAGCGCGCCGGCGATTTCGTCACCTTACGCGAGGTCGTCGACGAAGTCGGCGTCGATGCGGTGCGCTTCATGATGCTGTTTCGCAAGAATGATGCGCCGCTCGAATTCGATCTCGCCAAGGTCATCGAGCAATCGAAGGACAATCCGGTCTTCTACGTGCAATATGCCCATGCGCGCGGAAAATCGGCGCTACGGCAGGGGCAGGCGGCGTTTCCGGGCCTCGATCTTTCCGCCGCGGCGCTCGGCAACGCCGATTTCAGCCTGTTGAGCGATGCCGGCGAGATCGGCCTCATCAAGCTCATCGCGCAATATCCGCGGATGGTCGAAGCCGCCGCCAATGTTCATGAGCCGCACCGGATCGCGTTTTATCTGCACGAACTGGCGTCCGAACTTCACGCCCATTGGACGCGCGGCAAAGATCAGCCACAATTACGTTTTGTTAATGAAGAACATAGAGATTTAAGCATTGCCCGCTTGGCGCTGGTCTCGGCGGTGACTGCCGTCTTGACAAGCGGCCTTGCCGTTCTCGGGGTTCGTGCTCCGGATGAGATGCGCTGAAGGATCAAGGCGGGCATCGGTCTTGCCGGACCGGGAAAATGGGGTGGGGCCGGTTGGTTTTAGCAAACCAGGCGGCGCTAAAAAGCCCGATTTATCAGTCTATTTGACCGGAACGGCGCGGGGGCGAAGTTGAGGTTAAGGTGATGAGTGAGCCCGCAGCCAAGCATCGGCAGATGATCGATCTCGATGAATTCGAACGGCGGCTGAGCCGGTCTCCGGCGCCGGCGCGCGGCAACGATCCGCTGGCGGAGCTGGCACGTCTCGTCAACAATGGCGAAGATCGCTTCGAGAGCATGTTTCAAACCCGCCCGGCGCGGGCACGGGCGGCAGAGACGCCGTCGCAACCGGTCGAGCCGCATGTGCCCGATTGGCTGGTCGAGGAATCGCACCAGCATCAGCATGCGCAGCCGGAGGCGCCGAGGCGGGCAATCGATTTCGCCGCGATCGAGGCGGGCCTGCGCGGTTCGCTGCCGCCGGAATTTCAGAATTTTACCGATGCGGAAGATCGCTATCTGCACGCGTCGCATGCGAGCAACCAGCATCACACCGAGAACGAGGATTTTGCCGAAGAGTCGAATTGGCTTGATGCGCCCTATGTCGCGCCGCAGGAGCCGATCGGCGAGGCACCGCGCTCGCGGTTGCCGCTTTATGCCACGGCCGCGATCATTCTCGTCGGCATGGCCGGGATCGGCGGAACGTTTGCATTGAAGCGCACGCCTGCCGCGCCGCAGGAGATCGCGCTCATCAAGGCCTCGACCGTGCCGGTGAAAGTCGCCGTGCCAGGCGCGGATACGAGTGCAGCAGCCGACGGCGCGTCGATTTTGGACAAGACGCCGCAACCGGCGCCGATCGCGCTCGTCAGCCACAACGAGCAGCCGGTCGATGTCAATGCCGTCGGCAAGCCGGCACCGGACGCCGCGCCGGCGCAACAGGTTTCGGCCACGGCCCCCGCTACGGCCGTTCCGGTCCCGGCGCCCCCGGGCGGCGGCGACGCGACGCAGGACCTTGCCGATATGATGCAGCCGCATAAGGTCAAAACGGTTGCCGTGCGGCCGGATGGAAGCCTTGCCGATTCGCCTGATCCTGCTGCGCCGGCCGCAGCGAGCGCCGCGCCGCCGGTCAATCCGATCGCACCTCCGTCGATGGCAGCGGGCGGCGCCAGTTTGGCAAATCCCCCGCCGGAAATGACCAAGACGGCATCGGCTGGCGATGATCTGCCGTGGAGTCCGCAAGCGGCCCAACCGAGCCCTGCGGCGCCGGCTGCCGCTGCCGCGGAGCCGCCGGCACGGAAGCCCGTCGAAGTCGCCCGCACTGAAACCAGCGCCGATGATGCGGCCGAGGCCCCCGCGGGTGGAACCGGCTTTTCCGTCCAACTGGCAGCGCCCGGGAGCGAGGCAGAGGCACATGCCGCCTTGGTCCGGCTCAGCCGCACCTATGGCGCGGAATTGCATGGCTACCGGCTGAAATATCGGATGGCTAAGGTCAACGGCAAAACCGTCTACCGCGTGCGCGTCAACGGCTTATCGCACAAAGCGGCGATTTCGCTCTGCGAGAAATTGAAGGCGAAGGGCGCTTCGTGCTTTCCGGCAAAAGGCTGAGGCGCCGTTCGACGCGTCCGGACGGCTGAGATGAGCCGTGCCTTCGTCTGCGGCTGCCAGGGAAAAGCGCTGACGCCGGACGAGCGCGCCTTCCTGCGCGAAAGCGACCCCTTCGGTCTCATCCTGTTCAGGCGCAATGTCGAGACCCCGGCGCAAGTCCGCGGCTTGATCGCGGATTTTCGTGCCATCGTCGGCCGTGACGCTGCGGTGCTCGTCGATCAGGAAGGCGGGCGCGTGCAACGGCTCGGGCCGCCGCATTGGCGCGCCTATCCCGCCGCGGCACGGCTCGGCGCGCTCGACCTGCCACTGCCGCGCCGGGCCGACCTCGTGCGCCGCTGTGCGACGCTGCTCGGGCGGGATTTGCGCGACCTCGGCATCACCGTCGATTGTGCGCCAGTGCTCGACGTACCGGCTGCGGGCGCGCACGACGTCATCGGCGACCGGGCTTTTTCGCATCAGGCGGACGCCGTTGCGCAGCTTGGCCGCGCTGCGGCGCTGGGCCTCGCGGATGCCGGTGTCATGCCGGTCATCAAACATATTCCTGGCCATGGCCGGGCGAGGGTTGATAGCCACCTCGATCTGCCCGTTGTCGATACGCCGCTCGACCGGCTCTGGGACAGCGATTTTAAGCCTTTTGCGGCAAATAGAGACCTGCCTGCGGCCATGACCGCGCATGTCGTCTTTACGGCGCTCGATCCCGACCGGCCGGCGACCCAATCGGCCGCGGTGATCCGCTTTATCCGCGAGGCGATCGGCTTTGGCGGGCTGCTCGTCAGCGACGATCTGTCGATGCAGGCGCTGCGCGGTACGCTGCGGGCGCGGACCGAGGCGGCGTTTGCCGCGGGGGTCGATCTGGCGCTCCATTGCAATGGCGACCTGGCCGAGGCGGAGGCCGTGGCCGGCGCGGCGCCGGCCCTTGCCGGAGCGGCCTTGACACGCGCCGAGCGGGCGGCAACGTGGCGCGGCGAAGCCGGAGCGCCCTTCGATCCTGTGGAAGCCTGGGCCGAAATCGAAGCCTTGCTTGCGATCAGGGTCTGAACGGCCCAAGGTCTTACAGCTAGGCGCGAATCGTGGCTAGCTTAGGCGAAACCTTAGAAACCGAATGCAACCGTCTGAATCAGAGCAAAATCTGGCTTTCGAGCAGAATGCCGCGACGGGCGAGCCGGCGTTCTTCGTCGACGTCGATGGCTTCGAGGGGCCGCTCGATCTTCTGCTGGAATTGGCGCGGCGGCAAAAGGTCGATCTCGCCAAGATCTCGGTTCTGGCGCTTGCCGAGCAATATCTCGCCTTCATCGAAGCCGCGCGCAATCTACGCTTCGAGCTCGCCGCCGATTATCTCGTGATGGCGGCCTGGCTCGCCTATCTCAAATCGCGCCTGCTGCTGCCGCAGCAAGAGAAAGAGGAAGAGCCGCTGGCTGAGGATCTCGCCGCCGCCCTGGCTCTGCGGCTGCAACGGCTCGAGGCGATCCGCGCGGCGGCCGAGGCGCTGATGCTGCGGCCGCGGCTCGGCCGGGAGATTTTCATGCGGGGCCAGCCCGAGGGGGTCGAGATTTCACGCCGGCCGCAATGGCAGGCAAGCCTGCACGATCTGCTTGCGGCCTATGCGCGCCAGCGGCAGAAGCAGGCGTCGACGAAACTGCAATTGCGGCAGCGATTCACCTGGTCATTGGTCGAGGCGCGCGCGGCGCTCGAGCGGCTTATCGGCCAAGCGCCGGATTGGACGGTGCTCGACTCCTTCCTCAGCCATTATTTTACGACGCCGGAAGCGCGGCGCGCCGTGAAAGCCTCGTCGCTGGCGGCGGCGCTGGAAATGGTGCGTCAAGGTGCGATCAGCCTGCGCCAGGATCAGGCTTTCGCGCCGCTTTGGATCAAAAAGCGCGACGAGGCCGCAAGCCCCGCGCCATTGCAATAGGGAGCTGAACTTGGCCGAAGTCGCACGATTATTTGCCGAAGTGCTCGTCGATGAGGCCGAGAGTGAATCCATGCCGTCCGACGAAGCGATGATGGGCGAGGCGATGCGGATCGCGGAAGCCATGCTGTTTGCCGCGCCCGAGCCGCTGGAGGAATCCGAAATCGCCCGCCGGATGCCGGAGGGGCTCGCCGTCGGCGAGGTGCTTGCCCGTCTGAAACAGGATTATGCCGCCCGCGGCGTCAATCTGGTGCGCGTCGGCAAGAAATGGCTGTTCCGCACGGCGTCGGACCTCGGCTGGCTATTGTCGATCGATACGGTCGAGCCGAAGAAGCTTTCGAAGGCGGCGCTCGAAACGCTCGCCATCATCGCGTACCACCAGCCGGTGACGCGGGCCGAGATCGAAGACATCCGCGGCGTCGCCATTTCGAAAGGCACGCTCGACGTGCTGCTCGAAACCGGCTGGATAAGGCTGCGCGGCCGCCGCCGCACGCCCGGCCGGCCGTTGACCTATGGCACGAGTGAAGCCTTCCTGCTGCATTTCGGCCTCGAGGCGATCGGCGATCTGCCGGGGCTTGAGGAATTGAAGGGGGCCGGCATGTTCGAGGGCGTGCTGCCGTCGGGCTTCGCCGTGCCGCAGCCGCGCGACGATGCCGCGTTGATGGAAGACGAAGACCCGCTCGAAAGCGACGCGCAGGAAGAATTCATCGAGGTGGTGATCGAAGAGACGGAAGCGAGTTCCGAACCGGCGCACGCCGATGATGACCGCGACGTTCCCGAGGCGGACGAATAGACATGACAAGTGTCCGTGAGAAATTCGGTTCATGGACTGCGCCGGCACCCACTAATCGCTGATTATTCCCGCCATTTCCTGAATGGTGGCTAGCGCACGTCCCTTTACGAAAGCTGCGGGCCCGCCGGTGAGGCGGGTTTTTTGTTCCTGTCTTCCGGCATTTTACAGGAGACGGTAATGCCAACTCACGTACTCCATCGCGTCATCGACGCTGCCGATAAGGCTATCATGGCAGAAGACTTCGAAGCGGTGATGGACTTCTACGACGATCATGCGACTCTCGTCGTCAGGCCGGGGCTGAATGCTGTCGGCAAGGAGCAGATTCGCAAGGCCTTTGTCGCGATTGCCGATCACTTCAATCACGCCCTTAAAATCACGCAAGACAAGATGAAGATCATCGAGAGCGGGGACACAGCTCTTGTCATCGCGGAGGCGGTCTTGGACACGCAGGGAGCCGATGGCGCGTCAATGCCGTTGGTCCGCCGGGCAACTTACGTCTTTCGCAAGAACGCCGACGGAAAATGGCTTTGCCTGATAGATAATTCCTACGGAACGGATCTTTTGAACGAGGACTAGCTATTCCGCTGCGACTTGGGCGCGCGCGCCGGCGGAATCGCGCGGCCTATGCGCATAATTCGAGGCATTGGTGCGCCCGGCGCAGGCGTCGCGCGCGAACATCACAAGATGATGGATGCACACCGATGTCGCGATCAGGAATTCGATTTTGCCGCGCATGAGCCACGGCCAGCTATAGCGCCAGAAGGTGCGGCGATAGTCGGCGCGTACGCCCAATGTCCAGAAAATCTTCACCAGCATGACGAGCCCGCGGCGGATGTTTTTCGGCGAGAGCCGCGCCTTGCTTGCCGGGCGCCTGAGCCGATTGGCCCAAGTGTTTTCGAGCTGGTATTGATAGCGTGCATACAGCGCTTCGGGCTCGTAGGCCTCTTTCATGCAGTCTTTCCACATCCCCACGACGTCATCGTAGGGAAGCAGGAAGCGCACGTTCGACTCGCGGCGCTCGTCGTCGTCGAGCCGGTCGGCTTCCGCCAGCCGCTCCCAAAGCGGCGTCTGCGGCAGCGCCTGCAGCAGGTTGATGGTCAGCATCGGGATTTGCGACTGATCGATGAAATCGAGAATGCGCCGCCCGGTGTCCGGCGTGTCGCTGTCGAGGCCGAGGATGATTCCGGAGACGACTTGCATCCCGTACCGATTGATAGCGCGCACAGCCTCGAGAATCGGCAAAGCCAGATTTTGCTTCTTGTCCATCTCCCTCAAAGCGTCGGGTTCCGGCGTTTCGATGCCGCAGAAGATCGTCTCGAAGCCGGCCTCGCGCATCATGGCGAGAATGTCCGGCGTGCGGGCGATGTTGAGCGTCGCCTCGCAGGAGAGGCCGGTCGGATAGCCGCGCCGCTTCTGCCAGGCGATGAGATGCGGCAGAAGCGCGGCGACGGCCTTGCGATTGGCGATGAAATTGTCATCGACGAAATAGACCGAGCCGGCAACGCCGGCATCGACCAGTCCGTCGAGCTCGGCGATGATCTGCTGCGGCGTCTTGAGCCGCGGCACGCGGCCGTAAAGGCCGGGAATGTCGCAAAACTCGCATTTATATGGGCAACCGCTCGAAAACTGAATCGAGCCGAGCAGATAGCGATCGATCTTTGCGAGCTCGTAAGCCGGGGCGGGTAGGTCGGCGAGGTCGCGCCGGGTCTTTGTCTTGAGCAGAACCTGATGTTCAGGCCGCGTCACGTCGCGCGCCAAGATGGCAATAAGATCATCGGTTGCGTCACCGATCTCGCCGATATGAAGATAGTCGAAGCTCGGATAATAGTGCGGGCAAGAGGAAACGGACGGCCCGCCCAGCACCGTAACCTTATCGAAGCGATGGGCGCGCCGGCCGATGTCGTCGATCTGCCGCCGCTGGATGTGCATGCCGCTGACGAAAATCGCATCGGCCCAGGCAAAGTCGCGGTCGGTCGCCGGCTGCATATTCTCGTCGATAAAGCGCACCTGCCAATGCTTCGGCAGAGCTGCCGCGATCAGCAGAATCCCTTGCGGCGGCATGAACGCCTGGGTCCCCATAGTCAAACTGTAAGAATATTCAAACGTGCCGAACGAGGGCGTGTAGCGCGGGAAGACGCAGAGAATGCGCCGGGAATTCCTTCGCGGCATTGCGGACTGCGCTGCGCTGCAGAGCGGAAAGGCTTTTGGCAGAAGAGTCATTTTAGCGAAGCGTCTCGCCTTTCGCGATGGGTTTCAGGCTCGCAAGCGTCCGATCAAAGCCGATAAACGTTCGGCTGTATAGCGAGTTTCCCGACGCGAAAGCGAGGCGGCGACCGCAATTTTCAGCGGGAGGGGCACGTCGTCACCGCGCCGCGCCAGGGGCAGGCTTGCGGCGGAGAAATTGCGCTTGCAGACGTTTGCCTTTAGACGCAGGCAGGTTCCGCTCAACGAATCGGCGGCCCAAGGCATCGGCGCTATGAAAGAACATTGGCCACGGCAGGTGCCGGCCGTCGCTCTCGATTCTGCCGCGGTTGCGCAGCTGGTTCTGCCGCTATTTCCGGGCGATACGGTCCGCGGCTTTGCGCTCGTCGGAGGCGGTCTCACCAATACCAATTACAAAGTGAGGCTTGCGCGCCGCGAGGCGCCGCTGCTGTTGCGGCTCTATCAGCGCGGAGTCGCGCCGGCCGAGAAGGAGCGGGCGATCGATGCCTTGATCGCGCCGCGCGTGCCGGTCCTGCATTTCTTCGGCCTCGGCGAAGCCAATCCCATCACCGGCCATCCCTATGCCGTCCTCGATTGGATCGAAGGACCCGACCTGCAACATGCTCTGCGCGACATGGATCAGGATCGGCTGCTCGCCGTGGGCGCGAAGATCGGCCGCGCGCTTGCAGCGATCCACAGCTTCACCTTCGAGATTTTCGGCTTCTTCGACGCCGACCTCACAGTGAAGGGCCCGATCGATTTCGATCGCCAGGGGATGCTCGCCTATCTCGAGCAGAGCTTGATGCGCGGCCCCGGCGGCGAGAGGCTCGGCCGCGACCTGGCCCGCAGTCTTATCGCTTATGCCGCGACATACGGCGATAGTCTCGCTGGGTGGCTCAAGCAGCCTTGCCTTGTGCATGGCGACTTCAATGCGTCGAATATTCTCATCCGCCCAGAGCGCGACGACGAAATCGCCGCGATCATCGATTGGGAGTATGCGCTGAGCGCCTCGCCGGCCATGGATTTCGGCAATCTGCTGCGCCCGCCCTTCGACGGCAATGCCGCGTTTGCCGCAGCGCTCGCGCGCGCCTATACCGAAGCGGGCGGCTATCTGCCGAAGGACTGGCGGCGGATCGCCCGGCTCGCCGATATCTTTTCCTTCGCCGATATTTTGAGCCAGCCGCATATTGCCGACGTCGTCGTGCACGATGCACGGCGCGTCGTTGCCGCGTTGCTTATGACGCAAGATGATGATTAGGCTTGCTGAGCGGCAGGCAGGGGGCCGAGGACGGCGAAGGCTTCAACCGGCCGGCTAAAACCCTTGAGCGCAAGCGGCCGCAGGCGCTCGACTTCAAACAGCGTCTCGGCAATCGCAAAGACGTTGCGATCGACAAGAATCTGTCCGGATTTGGCTTCGTCGCAAAGTCGCGAGGCGAGATTGGTGACGCTGCCGATGGCGGCATAATCGAATCGGCGGTCGAAGCCGATCTTCCCCAAAGTCGCCGTGCCACGGGCGATGCCAATACCAAAGCCAAGTTCGTGGCCGCGCTGCCGCCAATCCCCCGACAAAGTCTCAAGCTGCGTGCGCATATCGACGGCGAGCCGCACCGCCCGCTCGGTATGGTCGCTACAGGGCAGGGGATCGTTGAACAGCGTCAGCAGCCCGTCGCCGGCGAAGCGTTCGAGCGTGCCTTCATAGCGGTGGATGAGATCGCCGAGCGCGGCGTGGAATTCGCTCAGCACTTTCATAACCTGATCGGGTTCCGCCGCTTCGGTAAAGGCGGTGAAGCCGCGCAGGTCGCAAAAAAGCACGGTGACCTCGGCGCTGTGGCTTGCCAACAGAGCGTCGGGATCGCCGGAGAGCGCGATCACATCGGCGACCTGCGGGGCAAGAAAGCGCTTCAGCCGGCTGATGCGCTCGATCTCGGCAACTTGTTCGGCGACGCGCGCTTCGAGGACGCGGTTCCACTCGGCGAGTTCCTCGGCCTGCAAGGCCAGTTGCCGCGCCTGATCCTGCACCTTGTCGTGCAGGGCCTTGATCCGCAGCATCGAACGCACGCGCGCAACCAGCGCCGCCTGGTCGAGCGGCTTCGTCAGATAATCATCCGCGCCCGCTTCGAGCCCGGCGACGACGTCGCTGCGATCGGCCTTGGCGGTCAAAAGCAAGATCGGAATAAAGCCAAGGCCAGGATCGGCCTTGAGTTCCTTCAGAACCGAAATGCCGTCGAGCTTCGGCATCATGATGTCGAGAAGGATGAGATCGGGCTTGTGTGCGCGGGCCTGATCGAGGGCTTCGACACCGTCGGTGGCGGTGATCACATTGTAACCGTTGGCCTCAAGCCGCAGGCAGACGATCTCGAGATTCTCGAAAACATCGTCGACAGCGAGGATGCAAGGGCGTTCGCGCAACCAATCAGCCTTTGTTCATGGCAGGAACTCACGGATTTTCGCAAGCAGCGCGCGCGGGCTGAAAGGCTTGGCGACATAGCCGCTACAGCCGACGGCGAGCGCTTTCTTCTCATCCTGTGACAAAGCATAGGACGTGACCGCGATGACGGGGATATGGCGCAGCGCCGGGTCGGCCTTGATGCGCCGCGTCGCTTCATAACCATCGACGATCGGAAGCTGAATGTCCATCAGCACCAGATCGGGGTGAAATTTGGCGGCCATCCGCACGCCTTCCTCGCCGTCACCGGCTTCGATCAGGTCGAACCCCGCATCGCTCAGCACGTCGCGCAGGATCTGCCGATTATCCTCGGTATCTTCGACGACGAGAATGCGCTTTGTCATGCCGCCTCCATCTGCCGATCGACACGCACCGGAATTTGCACCCTGAAGGTCGAGCCTTCGCCAAGCGTGGACGTGAGGCCGATGGTGCCGCCGTGCATCTCGATGAAACGCTTGCTGATGGAAAGGCCGAGGCCGGTGCCGCCCTTCTGTTTGGTGATCGTGCTGTCCACTTGATGGAATGCCTCGAAGATACGTGCCTGATCCTCCGGCGCAATGCCGGGCCCGGTGTCCTCGACAGAAAGCTTGAAATCGGTCCCCGATGCCTTGGCACGGATCATCACGCCACCCTTGTCAGTGAATTTGATGGCATTGCTGACGATGTTCAAGAGCACTTGGGTCAGCCGGCGCTCATCGCCGCGCCCGATCGGCAGGTCGGGCGCGACGTCGGTCGAAATGCGCAGTCCCTTGGCCTGTGCCAGCGATCCCGTCGCATTCACCACGGTTTCGATCACGGCACGCAGAGAATAATCGCCGAGCGACAGGGTGAGTTCGCCCGCCTCGATCTTCGAAATGTCGAGGACGTCGTTGATGAGGCTGAGCAGGTGCGCGCCGTTGGTTTGGATGCGCGCCAGCACCTGTTTGGCGCGGTCGGGGATCTCGCCATAGACGCCATCCTGCATGAGCTCCGTATAGCCGAGCACGGCGTTGAGCGGCGTGCGCAGCTCGTGGCTCATATTGGCGAAGAACAGCGATTTATGCTCGTTGGCGATGGCGAGCTGCTTGTTCTTTTCCTGAACCTGCTCGAACAATTTTGCGTTACTCATCGCCAGGACCGATTGGTTGGCGAGAGTCTTGATGAGCGCGACGGTATTGTCGGGAAAATAGCCGGACTCTCGCCGCTCGATGACCAGCACGCCGAGAAACTCGGCCGAGCCGATCAGCGGCGCGATCAAAGCCGATTGGAAGCCCGCGGCAAGCGTCGCACCGCGCAAGGGAAAATCGCGTGCGGCGGCGATATGCGGAATTTGGATCGGCACCTTTCGCTCGGCGACTTCGCTCAAGAGACCGTGCGGGCGGCGGATCTTCACCTCCCGGATCGCGGCGACAAAATCCGGATCGAGACCATAGGCTTCGGCGAGATTGAAGGCGCGGCGCTCGGGATCGAAGCTGTAGATGGCGCCGCCGTGGGCGCCGGTCACTTCGACCGAGCGCACGACGATCGTCGCCAGCACTTCGTTGAGATTGAGCGAAGCGGCGAGGGCGAGCCCCACCTCTTCGAGGGCGCGCAATTCGCTGACCGAGCGTTCGAGATCGTGGGTGCGCTCTTCGACCTTCTGTTCGAGCTTGGCGTAGGAATCCTGCAACTGGGCGGCCATCAGGTTGAAGTCGTCGGCAAGGTCCTCGATCTCGTCGCCGGTCCGCACCTCAAGCTTATGGCTGAAATTGCCTTCGGCGAGATGCGCGGCGCCGTCGCGCACTGCCTGGATCGGCACCGTCATCCAGCGCGCGAGGATCAATCCGGCGCCGATGCAGAGCACGAGCGCCAGAAGCAAGATGATGAACAGCCGGCCGAGCAGATCCGTCACCGGCGCGAAGGCGTCGGCAAGCGGCTGTTCGACGAAAAGCCACCATTGCATCGAGGGGATCGGCGCGGAAGCGGCAAGGACGGCTTGCCCGTCGAGGCTGCGGCCGACCGAAACGGCGCCTTCCGGATTTTTTGCGAGCGCGGCGACCTGCGGCAGCTTCAGCAAATCCGGCCGGTGCACCAGCATCGATGAATCGGTATGCGAGATAAGATCGCCATCGGCCTTCGTGATGTAGGCATACATGCCGGCGGCGGCCTGGATGCCATTCAGAATGTCTGACAGGAATCGGAGTTCGATCGTTGCGACGGCGACGCCCATTTGTTTGCCGGAGAGCGCCGCGGAAATCTGCATCGTCGGACCATGGCGCGTGAACGTCACCGGCCCGAGCCAGACGTTGGCGTTCGTGGCATGGAGAAATGCGGGCGATTTCGAGAAATCCTCGTGCGGATCAGGCGAGAGGCCGGCGCGGCCCAAGCGCAGGATTTCCCGACCCTTGGCGTCGAGCTCCGAAATCTGCGCCACGGCGGGCGTATGTTGCAGGATCAACGCATAGTCGGCGCGGCGCTGATCGAGGGTGACGGAACTGGCGCGGGTCGCCCAATTGATCTGGCGTTCGATCTCGGCGATGAACTGCTCGACGCGCTGCGCCGCGTCGTCGGCTTTTTCCATCTGTGTGCGCAGCAGTTCGGCCTTACGATCGCTATAGGTGAACCACATCTCGGTGGCGCCGCTGAGCGCCAGGATGGAAATGACCAGAGCGACGAAAGTGATGACATATTTGCCGAACAGACTTCTGCGGCCGAACCACCCCAAACGCGACGGCAAGTTTGCTCCTTCTTCCGCAGCGCGCCAAAACGCATAACGGAAGTCTGACATAAACGACGCCGGAGATGAAGGGCCGCGACCGTCCGTGCGGGCGCCTGGCAAGGTCTTCGATTGCGAACGGTTAGCGCTTATTTCACGCGCGACCATTCCTGGCCGCCGCAGATCATGCCGCCGATCAGGCAGCCTTCGACTTTGAGGGTGCGAGCGCCTTCCAGCGACATGCGGGCGGTATATTGTTCGCCGTCGACAACGTTAACGGCGGTGCCGAACCAAGCGTGGCCGTTCGGCTTCATATCGATGAGCACCTGCCGGCCGAGGTTTGCCGAGCTTTCCTTGGCCCAGGAGACGAAACCGCAAAGGTTGGCGCCGCACGGCCGGATCGCCACATTGGCCGTGCCATCGGCGATTTTCCATTCGCCGGTCGGATCGGGAGACGAAGAAACCATGGCCAATGCCGCCGCCGTCGCCAGAACTGTCGTCGCCCCCGTCAGCAACCAAGTTCTCATGACGTACCCTCTTCAATGACCGCAGAGCCAGAGCGCAAATCACAGCAACTTTACAATAAGTTTCCGGATTTCGCCTTTTCTAACTCTCTCGGCTGTCCCTCAAGGTGCGCTAGCGCACGTCGGGGTGTTTTCGAATACGCGTCTAACCCCCTGACAAAAAACGGATTTTATAGCGATGATCGAGATAAAGAGCGGTGCAACCTCGGCGAGCGTCGCTCTACAAGGCGCCGAGATTATGGCCTGGACCGTGGGCGGCCGGCCGCTGCTTTGGGAAGCGCGGCCCGAGGTTTGGGCGGAGACGGCGCCGCTGCTTTTTCCGGTCGTCGGCTGGACCCGCAACGGCGAAGTCCGGGTTGAGCGAAAAAGCTATCCGCTGGCGCTTCACGGCTTTGCTCGTCACCGCGCCTTTGCGCTCGATGCCCATGAGGACGACCGGGCAGTCTTCGTCCTTTCGAGTGACGACCAGACCCGCGCCCTCTATCCATTCGATTTTCGTTTCGCGATCGCCTACTGCGTCGGCGACGGGTCGCTTTCCAGCGAGATTACGGTGACCAATACGGGGGAGCGGCCGATGCCCTATGCCTGCGGCCTCCATCCCGGCTTCCGCTGGCCCTTTGCCAGCGGCGGCCCGGACGATTACCGGCTTTGCTTCGCCAAGGCCGAAAATCCTGAAGTGCCGCGGATCGCCCCCGGCGGGCTGATCGCGCGGCAGACGCGGCACCTGCCGCTCGAGGGCTCGGTTCTGCCGCTCGCCGCAGCCTTGTTCGACAATGACGCACTCTGCTTTCTCGATGCGGCGAGCCGCAGTGTCCGCTTCGAGGCGGCGGATGGCGCGTCGATTGCGATCGAAAGCGAGGATTTTCCGCATTTCGGCGTCTGGTGCCGGCCCGGCAATGGCTATCTCTGCATCGAACAATGGACCGGCTTCAGCGACCCGGAGGATTTCGCCGGCGATCTCTTCGCCAAGCCGTCGATGCGCGTCCTGCCGCCGGGCGGGACCGCCCGCCACGCGGCGCATTATCGCTATAAAGCCGCACCTGATCGCGGGCCGTATAGCTTGGCAGCCGGGCAGAAACCTGACAGATAAGCGGAAATTCCAACCAGGGAGGCGCTTAGACATGGCTTTGGCGACGGACGCGGCGGTTTTGGAGACGGGTATCCTGCGGCCTTCAGGCGACAAGGCGCTGCTGATCGACGGCAAGATTGCCTCGGAAGTGGTGCTGGCCGAGGTCGCGGCTGCGACCGCCGCCCGCGTGGGCAAGAAGGGCCAGCCCGGTCTCGCCGTCATCCTCGTCGGCGAAAATCCCGCGAGCCAGGTCTATGTCCGCTCCAAAGGCAAGGCAGCAAAGACGGTCGGCTTCCATTCCGTCCAATATGATTTGCCCGAGACGACGAGCGAAGACGAACTGCTCGGTCTTGTCGATCGCCTGAACGGCGATCCCAAGATCCACGGCATTCTGATCCAATTGCCGCTGCCGCCCGGCATCAATGCGACGCGCGTGCTCGAACGCGTCTCGCCGCTGAAGGATGTGGACGGCTTTCATCCGTTCAATGCCGGTCTCCTCTCGATCGGCGATCTCGACCGCGCGCTCGTGCCATGCACGCCGGCGGGTTCGATGGTGCTGCTCGAGAAAGCTGCCAAGGCGCTCGGCGTCAGCGTCGCCGGCGCCGATGCGGTGGTCGTCGGGCGTTCCAACATCGTCGGCAAGCCGATGGCGCAATTGCTGCTTTCGCAAAATGCGACGGTGACGATCGCACATTCGCGTAGCCGCGATCTGCCGGCGATTGTCGGACGGGCCGACATCGTCGTGGCCGCGGTCGGCCGGCCGGAGATGGTGCTTGGCGAATGGATCAAGCCCGGTGCCATCGTTATCGACGTCGGCATCAACCGCGTGCCGGGCGAGGGCGTCGATGCGCAGGGCAAGCCGAAGTCGCGTCTCGTCGGCGACGTCGCTTTCAAATCGGCGCTGCCGCGTGCCGGCGCGATCACGCCGGTGCCCGGCGGCGTCGGACCGATGACCATTGCCATGCTGATGTCGAATACATTGCGAGCAGCGAATTTAGCGCATGACTAAGGTTAAGCCGCGAATGGCATGGCTTCGGCACCGATCGCGGTTCCGCTGAGCGGCGGCGCTAACTAAACAAGGCGCCGGGCCATGTGCCTCGGCGTCGGGGGCCAAGACAATGCAAACCCTTGTCCGCGTTCCATTTTTTAAAGACGTCACGGATCTCGACTTTGACCGGTTCGACCGCCGCGTCTTCTGGCGGCGCTACGATGAGGGCGAGGTCGTCATCGATTACGAAGACGAGACCTCCGATGTCTATTTCATCATCGCCGGCGAGGTCCGTATCCTGATCCGGACGCAAGCGGGCAAGGAAGTGATCCTCGCCGAAATGCGTGCCGGCCAGTTCTTCGGCGAACTCTCGGCAATCGACAGCACCAAGCGGTCGGCCAATGTCACCGCGCTGACCCGCGCCGAGCTTTGCATCATGCCGGCCGCCGTCTTTCGCGAGGTGATTTTCGCCTCGCCGACGGTCTGCGATCGCGTGCTGCATCTTTTGACGGCGCGAGTACGCGAACTCAATGCGCGGCTGACCGAGCATTCGATCTTCGACTTGAAGCATCGTCTCTATTCCGAACTTCTGCGCATGGCTGGGCCGCGGCCGGGCAGGCCGGGCGAGCGCTCGGTCACGCCGCCGCCGTTCCATCATGTGCTCGCCGCGCGGATCGGCTGCCGGCGCGAACAGGTGACGCGCGAACTCTCGGCAATGGCTCAGGAAGGCTTGCTCGAAAAAACCCGCGGCGCGCTGGTGCTCTCAAAGCCGCATGTTCTCGAAGCGCGGCTCGCCGAAGCCCTGCGCGAAGACCATTGACCTGTTGCCGCGCATGAAACCGCGCGGGCGGCATTGCATTCGACAACAAAAACCTGGGGGAACGATCGTCCATGAACGAAGGCCATCGCCTCAAACGCGCGCATAATGGCGGAGCGCCGCGGCGCGACTGGCGGCGCATCCATCATTCGCCTTTATTCTGGCTCGGCGTTTTGATGTTTGCGGCCGCGATCGGGATTTATGTTTGGTCGGACGATCTCGCTTGGCGCCCGAAAATCGAACATCATTGAGAATCAATCACGCCCCTTTTGCCGAAGGCGATGCAACGGAGCCGCTCGGATCGGTGCTGGAGCGTGCGTTTTGACACATTCGCCGGACGGATTACGCGCTCTTTTGGCACCATCAATGGCGGGCCAAGTCCCCCCGGTCCTGTCATTAGACTGCCCCGCTGCGCATCCGCTCAGCGGGGCGTTCTTTTTCTAGCTCTAGTCTCGGCGCGCTTGGCGGCCCTGCGATGGCGACGCTCGGCCTTGCAGCCTCGCCCGATTCTCGTTTTCCTTCTGCGGAGAATGGCGGCCGCCGGTTGCGGCCCGAATTGCCTTGGAGTCGGGGATGAGAAAATTTCTGGCGACCCTGATTTTGCTCGGATCGTTAAGCGCGGCCTCGGCCGCGACCTATACAATTCAGAGCTGGCCGCAAGACCTCAACAAGGTTCCCTGCGATGCGTGGCGGCACAACAGCGATGGATCGTGGACGGAGGCCGCCACCATTGTCGTCGGAGGAAATGCCACGTCGGGGATGACGTTCAAGGATACGGACGAGGCGAAAATCTTGAATGACAAGTGCCCCCATTAAGGCGGCGCTCGGAAAACGGGTCATTCCTCTGCCGGCGGTGGCGGCATCGCGTCGGGCAGCAGGCTCTTTCGCTGCGAAGGCTTGGGCAGATTCAACTCCGCCGGCCCCTGATAGAAGCTTGGCGCCGACCACGCACCCTTGAGCTCGAATCGCGCGGGGATCGTGCGCGGCGTCTTGCCTGCCGTCTCGGCGATCTGCGCGAACGACAGAATGTCGAGCTGCTTGTGGGCGATGTCGATCGTGCCTGCGAGGCCGAGCTGCAGATTCGTCGCGCTCGCCTGACCGGCGTCGATGGTCGCAACGCCATGGGCGAGCGATAGATCCAGATGGAAACGATCGAAACTCGTCGTTCCAGCCACCGTGGCGAGTTTGGCGCCCGGTTTTTGCGAGATGCCATGCATCAGGGTCGCGGCGAGATCGGTGCCCGCAAAGGTGCCGTTGCTGGCCGAGAGCGTCGCCCGGCCGCCGAGCCCCCGCATGAGCGCTCCGATATCTTCTCCGGAACTGTGCAATTCGATCAAGGCGTCGAGCGATCCTGAGAGCGGATGTCGGCCATCGAAGCTCATTGGTTGCAGGTTCACGCCGTTGCCGTTGCCGCTGACACGCAGATTGAAGAATCTATCTTTTTCGGTGAGTTCGAAACGCCCGCGGATAGCACCGTTGTTCGACGTCGCCTCGGCCAAAGTGAAATCGATCAAGCCGGGCTTTGTCAAAAGCGACAAAGCCGCGTCTTGGACCTCCATGTCGTAGAGCCGCAGCCGTGCCGCGGAAACGCGCAGGTCGAGATTGGCAAGATCGAATTGACGAAGATCGAGGGGTTTGCGGTTCCACAGCCCGGTGGATACGGCAGGCTCGTGCGATCCCGTCAGGAACGGCGTTATGTCGAGGAAATCGCTGGCGAGCGTGCCGGACAAATGCGGCGTGCGCGTCAGATCCTGAATTTCGAGATTTCCCTGATAATCATTGCCGTCGAGATGCAAAGCGAGATTGGTGAAGGCGGCATCGTTGCCGTCAAAATTGACGTCACAGGCGAGATCCAAATTGGCGAACGTGCCGTGCTTTGAAAACGAATAGCCGGCGATCTCGGCGAGCGCGCGCAACGCGGGCGCGTTCGCGGTGATCGAACCGCTATAGTGCAGTCTCGCGCCGCCGGCGACGCGACCGGACGACCAGAAGGTCAAAAGGGGCGAGCGGAGCTGGAAGGCGCTGGCCGACTCGCCGCCGCGCAGAACGTCGAGCGGCTGTTCGAGCCAGCCGCGCAGATGCGCCGGCGTACCGCGAAAATTGAGATCGCCGCCAAAATCGGCCGAGGCGCCGAGCCGCGGCCAGTCAAAACGCATATTGACGGCGTCGAGAACGATGGGCGTGGCGCCCTTTTTCGTTTCGAAATGGGCTTCACCGTCGACGATGTCGATCATGCCGAGCCGCGTCTGCGAGGGCACGGCGTCGGCGCTCGGCGCCTTGATCGCCTGCTCGACGATCCCGCTATGCGTGAGCGGCGGGCGGTCGAAATCGGCGAAAAATTTCGGGCGATAAAGTACCGCCTGGCCGATCTCGAAACGGCCGACGAGAAGCGGCAGAAAGCGCAGATAGCCGTCGACCCGCGGCGCGTCGAGCCGCAGCGTACCGGCCGTATCTGTCATATGAATATTTTGGATAATGAGCCGCGGCCGCAGGAAAAACCGCAATTGCGTCGGCCCGTCGACCTTCACCGACAAGCCGGTCGAACGTTGAAGGCCGATGGCGACCTCGCGGCTTAAAAAATCGCCCGGCAGGAGGCGCTGCACGATCAGCAGCGCGGCGACGCCCAGCAACAACGCCGCCGCGACGATGACGGCGAGCTTGCCGGAGCTCTTTCGTGGCGAAGAGGCCGTTCGCGGGCCGGAGACGACATCAATCATCGGCTTCAATAGTCACGAGCCGGCCGGGCGCAGCGGCCGCATTGCCCGCTAAAATTGCGGGATATTGGCGTCACAGATCCGACCGCCATCATATCGTCTGCCTAAGTTATTGAAGTTAAAAGTCTTCCGCATAGGTGCGGCGAGGACACAGCGGGCAAGATTGCGCAAGCGGAACCACTTTCGCGCGTGTAACCCCCTTTGCCGGAATCTCACAGGCCTCTAGACTTATTGCAACACTATAAAAAATCCAATCGGCCGATGAGGTCGTTGAAGCGTTCGGGGGCGTGGCGTGCGAAGGGTCCTGCTTGGACTGGCGGTCGGCCTATGCGTGAGCGTCAGCTTTGCCGCACAAGCGGATGATCGCGGCCGCGACGCGCTGGCCGCCACTCAGGCCCGGCTTCTTGCCGCAACCCTGCGGGCGCCGACCAATTTCGATCTGACGTTCGAATACGTGCGCGTTTCGGCGGCGCTTGGCGACTTCGAGGCCGCGATCGGGGCCCTTGAGCGGCTGCTGACGTTCGCGCCTCATCTGGCGCGGGCCAATTTCGAACTGGCGACGCTGTATTTCCGCCTCGGCTCCTATGACAATGCCGTACACTATTTCAAGGCCGCCGCCGCGGCACCGGACCTCGATCCGCGCTTGCGGGCGCGCCTGACGGCCTATCTGCCGGAAGCCGAAAAAGCGCTTCAGCCGGTTCGCTGGAGCGGCTTCTTGCAGACCGGCCTCGGCTATCAATCCAACGTTTCGGCGCTCCCGGCCTCCGGCTTCATCAATATTTTCGGCCAAAACGCGCCCCAGGGGTCGGGCATTTCGCAAAAGGCTGACGGCCAAATCTTCGGTCTCGCCAAGGTCAGCAACATTGTCGATTTCGAAAACCAGCGCGGCGATCGGCTCGAAACCAATTTCATCGGCTATGGAACCGGCGAGTTCTCGCTGCGGCAGTTCGATCTCGGCTATGCCGAGGCGAGCATCGGGCCGCGGCTGGCGCTCGATCCGGTCAATTGGCCGGGCGTGACCGTCAAGCCTTACATTATCGGCAATCTCTCCTGGGTCGGCGGCGCGTCCTATCTGAATTCGGGCGGCGCCGGTGTTTCGCTCGGCATCGACACCGCCGCCAACTGGTCGATCGCGCCCGACGTCGAATGGCGGCATCTTTCGGTCAACACGCCCGGCGCGATCCCGATTACCGCATTGGGAACCGGCAATTATGTGTCTCTATCCGTTTCCGGCGTCTACCGATTCACCGATCTGATTTCGCTTCAGTTCGAGCCGATCTATGCGCGGGCGAGCGCGCTGAACGATTGGCAGAGTTTCAATCAGGGCGGGTTCCAGGCCGGCCTGCATGTCGAATTTGCGCCGCCATTCCCGCTGATTCCGCTGCAATGGACGGTCATGCCCTATGTGAGCGCGCTCTGGGATTCGTTCGATGCGCCGGACCCGGCGGTCAATCCCTACGTCCGTCGGTGCGATTTCGCCTATTACGGCGGCGTCGTGCTCGATATGCCCATCACGGCGACATTCGGCCTGTCAGGCATGGCGCAATATGCCCGGACGAATTCCAATCTGCCGAATTTCACCACCGACGATATCACGGTTCTGTTCGGGCCGACGGCGCGATTTTGAGGCGAGGCGCAGATGGGCAGGCGATCGAAAAGACCGATGACGCAAGCCGCGCTGGCAAGCGCGGCGGCGCTTGCCTTTTTATACGGCAAGGCGGCGGCGCAAGTCGTCGGCAATGTCGGCGCGGTCACACCCGCGTCTCTCGGCACCCCGCCGGGTGAAAAAGCCCGCAATCTCGTTCTCGGCGCGCGCATCATCGCCAATGAGCTGATCCACACGTCGGACCAGGGCACGACAAACATCACGTTTCTCGACCGCACGACCCTCTCGGTCGGCCGCAATTCAACGCTCGTGATCGACAAATACGTCTATGATCCCGCCACGGGTAAAGGCGTCCTGACCGCGACGATGGCGCAGGGCGTCATGCGGTTCATCGGCGGCCAGATCAGCCATACATCGGGGGTTCGGGTGCTGACGCCCGTCGCCACGATCGGCGTGCGCGGCGGCATGATGACGGTCAGCGTCGGCGCGGACGGCGTGACGGTGATGTCGCATTACGGCCATATCGATGTCGCCAACGCCCGCAACCACCAGCTTCTGTTGCGCTCCGGCTTCACCGTGCATGTAAGCGGCAGCCACGATTGGATCGCCGATCCGACGCAGACATCGCTCTCGGCGCTCGATCGAAACTATTGGTTTTTGTCAGGCGGCGGACAGCATCACCATTACGACAAGGACCTCAACGATTTCGCCGCAGGCCATTATGGTCTCGCCAATACGCCGCTGGCGAACGATCCGGATTCCATGCCTGGGCTCGATACGATCGGCGCGGTGAATCTCGGCCAGGATTTCGTCACCAATCGTTCGCAGCAGCAGCAATGGAACGGGGCGAGGGCCAATCTGTCGAGCCATACGCCGCCGCCGAGCCCGCCGTCTCCGCCACCCCCGCCGCCGCCGCCACCCCCGCCCCCTCCATCACCGCCACCGCCTCCACCGCCGCGATAGGCGGGCGCGCTGCGGCTAGGCTGCGGTGATGGTCAAGATTTTGGCGTAACGTCCGGAGAACCGAGGTGCGCTTCGAGCGCATTCGCCAGCTCTTCGAGCTGAAACGGCTTTTGCAGGACCGGCCGGTCGGCATAATTTTGTGGGATGCCGCGCGGTCCGTATCCCGTCGTGAAGATGAACGGGCGGCCGCGCGCGGCGAGAAGATCGGCGACCGGGTCTATTTTCTCGTCGCCGAGATTGACGTCGAGCAGAGCCAGATCGATGTCGGCCGAGGCAAGATAATTCTGCGCCTCGGTGACATGCGGAAAGGTTGCCGTAATCGCAAAACCGAGCTCTTCGAGCATATCGGCGAGCAGCATAGCGATGAACGGTTCGTCTTCGACGACGAGAATGCGGGGCTTTGGCGCGCTGCCGCCTGAACTGCCAGCCTGTTCGTTTCCCACGCCGCCCGCTTTGCAATTGTGAAGCGTTGACTCTGGCGATGCTTAAGCAATCTAGCGCGAGGCGTCAAATGCCTCTGCCGTGAGCTTGTCTTTGCCGCCGGCCGCCGCGTTATAGAGCGCGAGGAGCGCATCAAGATGCCGGTCGAGCGTCAGCGGGGCCGCCCAGTAAAGCTCATAGGCGGCCTGCGCCATTGTCCGTGCGACGCCCTCGTCGGAAAGTTCGACGAGGGCCGCGGCGAGCGAATCGGCATCCGCGGATTTGAACCAGCGGCCGTTGACGCCGTCTTTCACCGCCTCGCGCCCGGCGCAGACATCGCTGACGATCACCGGCGTGCCGAGCGCGAGCGATTCCAGCACCGTCAGCGGCTGGCCTTCGTACCAGACCGACGGAAAGACGAGCGCACGCGCGGCGCGCATCAAAGTCTTCACGTCGTCCGGCGATTTCCAGCCGAGGATGACAGCTTCCGGATAAGCCGATTGCAGCTCGGCCGCGGCGGGGCCGTCGCCGACGAAGATCGCCTTTTTGCCGGCGCGGCGCGCTGCCTCGGCAAAAATCTTGGCGCCCTTTTCCGCCGAGATGCGGCCGACGAAGACAAAATCGCCGAGCGGCGCCGGCGGCTTCGGCCCCAGGGGCGCGACATCGATCGGATTGCCGATCTCGTGGTAGCGCACTTTGGGCGGCAAATAAGGCTGCAAGACCTCGCGCTGCAGGCGGCTGATGGTGATGACGTCGCCAAGACTTTCGAGAAGTCCGCTTTGCAGCAGCAGCGCGTGACGCGCCACGCGCATCAGCTTACGCATGTAGTTACGCGAGTCACAATTATGCGCGATGCAGGCCACCGACATCGGCCTGCGGTGGCACGGCTGCGCGACCGGAAAATCGTAGAAGCCGCCGTTCGGGCAGGCGAGAAAATATTCGTGCATGGTGAAGATGCGCGGGATCGCCGTGCGCTTCAGCACCGGGCCGATGGAGGGCGACAAAGCCTTGGCCCATCCGTGGACGTGAATGATCGTCCTGGCTGGATCGCAGGCGCCGAGCACCTCGCCCAGGCGGCGCGGCGCTTCGACATTCCACAGCCATTGCGCGCCGAAGCGCATCAGTGAATTGGCCGACATGAGGTCCGGCTGGCCGAGCACGATCGTTTTGACACCGGCGGCGGTTAGGCCCGCGTCCGCCGGGCCGACGGCGGCGAAATAAACGACCTCATGGCCGCGCGCGGCGAGGCCCTTGGCGCTTTCGATCGCCACTTTGGCTTGGCCGCCGTTGATATGGGCGTGGTCGGCGATGATGACGATTTTCAAGGCTCAGGATCCTGGCGCCGAAAGGCCGGCATTGGCTTCATAGACCGTAAACGTATCCTTTCGGTAATTGCGCGCCGGGGGCCTCACGGGGCGCGTGCGTGGCGGAAAATCCCGACGGCACCGATGAGCCAGCCCAAAATCGTCAGCGTCCCGCCGATCGGCGCGGCGGCGACGAAGGGGCTGTGTGGAAGGAAGACATGGCTCGTCAGCTCGCCGGCGAAAAGCAATGTCCCGAGAAGCAGCACGGCAATGCCGATGCGCAGCATGCGGCTCGAGGCCGCCGCAGTCTCGGCGAAGGCGCAGAGCGCGATGATCGCCGCGGCATTGACGATCAGAAAGTTCGAGGCCGTTTTCAAAAGCGGATTCGAAACGCTATGCGCAGCGGCGGCGGCTTCCGCCACGCCAATGGCGCCGAGAAGCGCCGCGATACCGGCAAAAATCGCTGTCGTTCTACCCATAATCCGCCCTTGCCTCGATGCGTGGTGGCGGCGTCGCTGTGCGCTGGCGATTGCGCCACCGCACACGCGCGGCCTCGAATCCCCAGACCATCCCGAACAATAAATAGACCTGGCGCCAATGGTCGATGTCGATCTGGAATCCCTGCAATAGCGCCACGCAGAGCGTCGGCCAGACAATTTGTCCAAGTCTTCGGAAGGGGCTGCGCACAACCATCAAGCGAAAACCGACGACGCCCGTCAAGACCACGATCAAGATCCAGGTGAGGCCACCGAGCCAGCCATCATTGGCGAAAGCGCCGATATAGGATTCGTGCGGCTCGAGGCCGAAATAATCGCGAAACCGCAGCGGCCCGAAGCCCCAGGGAAGATCGAGCAGCATCGGCAGGGCATGTTCCTGATTGCCGAAGCGACCGGTCGACCCCTCATCATAGTCATGCGAGCCGATGCGCCACAGGAAGAATTCGCGGATACTATCCTGCGAGAGGATGATCACCAACATCAGAACAATGAGCGCGAGAAGGGCAAAGCCGGTGAAGAGGATGCGCCGCCGCGTCGCCGCATTGTCGGCGGTGAAGAAGCTCGCCACGCCGATCATCGTCAGGCAGACGATCGACGAGCCCCATGAGCCGCGCGAATAGGAAACGAAGGTGCCGATCAGCAGAAGCGCCAGCGGCAATACGAGGAGGATGCGCCGCGCGCTTGTGCCAAGGAGTAGTTTTTGCAGCAAAAAGGCTTGAGCGAGAATGAGGTAGGATCCGAACACGTTCGGATCTTTGAAAGTACCGGAGACGCGGCCTTCGACGGTGATGAGCTTCACGCCGAGGCCGGCGATATTGAAATAGCTCAAGAGGCTGAGGAAAGCTGAGAAGAGTGCCCCCCAGGTGAAGGCCTGCAAGCAGATTTCACTCCGGTGAAGCGTCCGTTCGCCGAAATACAAGGTAAAGGCGATCGTCGTCCCGACAAGATAAAGCTCTAGAAGTTGGAAAATCCGCGCCGAATCTTCGCCCCAATAGGGCACCAAGGCGACAAAACCGCAAAACAGGAAGATGAGCCAAAGAGCGGAGATCAGCACCTGGACGGCGTTGATCTTAAATCCTCCGAGGAACCACAACGGGATCGCGATGAGCGAGACGAGATCATAGGGCGACGGCTCGATGAATTCGACGCAGCCCACAAACATAAAGACGGCGAAGGCCGCATCGACCACATTCTCATAGGTCAAACGCCGGCGCCGCATGGCGACGGGCATCGCGCTTGATGTCGGGGCCGATGTCATGGGCGCAATCCCTCCGGCAGGACTTGCAGCCGCTGGCGCATCAAGAGGCGCGCGCCGGGCCGGCAATGCTCCGTCGCGATGACGACAAAGTAAAGAAATGCATCGCTGCCGAAATTATCGAAATTCCGGCCGGTCGAATCGTCGGCCAGGATAGACGGATAGGAGACCGCGTTGTTCATCGTACAAAGATCTGAGGAGATCGTCGGCCCGGCGCGCAGCAGTTTGGGCAGGCTCCAATGCAGGAGATCGCGCGCCGTCGCGTAATAAATGCCGTCGACGGGAAACATGTCTTCGTTGTGTTGCGCTTCGAAAACGGCGATCCACAGGCCATACTGTCGCGCGCGCACGACGGCGCCGACGGGAGAGGTGAACGGCGCGATCTGGGCGCAGGGCTTCACTGCGTCCGCCGATTGGCGATAGGGATCGACATAGCGGATGCTGAACGCATGGCCATCATAGGCGCGCCACGACGCGGAATCGAGCGGCGTCGCCGAGCGAAACAGGCAAGCGCCGAAGGGCTGTCCCTCCCAGCCTGTCGTCGCCGCGAAGAAATATTCATAACGGCCATCGGAAAAAATATTCGACGGATTGAAAAACCCGCGATGGCGGCCCTGTCCGACGTCCTGCGTGAACGGCGCAGCAGCGATGACAAAGGGCGTGGAGCGGATGAAATCCGCGCCGCCATCGGTCGAATGGTAGGCGAGGATCGTATTGTACCAGCAGCCGAGTGCATCGTTCACGCGGCAACGGCCAAAATCGTCGGCATGATATTCGTGGTGGACAAGCGCAGCGACATTGCGCCCGTCTTCAGTCCATGTCGCGGTGATGAAATTGCGATCGTTGTAATGGGCGGGATCGGGATCATTGCCGCTGTCCAGAACGACATGGCAATCGAGCTTCAGATGGGAAAGGTCGGGGCCGCGGAGCGTCCGATTGACCGAGTGAAGCGCGAAAAAGACAATCATGCCGCGGCTGTCGCGAAAGGCGCGCGGATTGACGTCAGGCATCACATCCGGCGGGTTGCAGCTTTGGCGATTCATGTCGAAGACGACGTCTGGCGTCCCGCCGAGCACGAGGTCGATCTGCGGCAAGCTCGCCGCCTCGGCGCCGCCGGCCATCAGACCGAGGATAAGCGCACCGAGCGCGATACGACGCCTGCAGTCAATAGACATTTCTGTTCTTGATCAACGCGAAGGGCGTCGCGAGCAGGATGTAGATGTCGAGCAGGATCGACCAGTTCTCGATATAATAGAGGTCGCATTCGACGCGGCCTTGAATTTTTTCCGGCGTATCGGTCTCGCCGCGCCAGCCATGGATCTGCGCCCAGCCGGTGATGCCGGGACTGACGCGGTGGCGGGCGAAATAGCCGTCGACGACCTCGTCATAGTGACGTTCCGCGGCCTTTGCATGCAGCGCGTGGGGTCGCGGTCCGACGAGCGAAAGATTGCCCTTGAATACGACGTTGAAGAGCTGCGGCAATTCATCGAGCGAGGTCTTGCGGATGAAGCGGCCGACGCGGGTGACGCGCGGATCGTCTTTGGTTACGAGCTTTGTCGCGTCGAAGTCGAGCATGTCGGTGCGCATCGAGCGGAACTTGAAGACTTCGACGACCTCATTGTTGAAGCCATAACGCTTTTGGCGGAACAGCGCCGGCCCCTTCGAATCGAGTTTCACCGCCAGCGCGACGATCGCCATCACCGGTAAAGAAATCAGAAGGCACAGACCGCCGACGATCTTGTCGAAGGCATATTTGAGAATGACGTCCCACCCGGCGATGGGTTTGTCGAAAATATCGATGAGCGGAACGCTGCCGATGTAGGAATAGGAATGCGGCCGGAAATGCAGCTTGTTCATATGCGCCGCAAGCCGGATATCGATCGGCAGTACCCAGAGTTTGCGCAGCATTTGGAGTATGCGCTGTTCTGCGGTGATCGGCAGGGTAAAGATGATCAGGTCGATGCGCGTGCTGCGGCTGAAGGCGAGAAGATCATCGACCGTTCCGAGCTTCGGGAAGCCCGCGACGACGGCCGGCGAACGTTCGTCCGTCCGGTCGTCGAATATGCCGAGAATTTGCAGATCGGGTTGCGGCTGCGCCGCCAACTGGTTGAGCAGCGCATCGGCCGCGTTGCCGCCGCCGACGAGCACCGTGCGACGGGCGAGGCGACCGGTGCGGATCATGCGATCGACGAGCAGGGCAAGCGCGGCGCGTTCGCCGGCAAGCGCGGCGAGGCTGCCGCCATACCAAGCGAGCATGAAGACGCGCGAGAAAACCGCATCGAGCTTCAAGAAAAAGATCAGCGCCAGGGCAATGGCGAAGACGACCGTTACCGCACCGGCGAGGCGCAGGCCATCGGCGGGAAAACGCCGGAAGGCGCTGATTTTGTAAAGCTCGGCGCTTTGCAGTGCGAGCACAGCGAAACCCGCAACCAGCGGCACGCCAAGGAGGTAGGGCTGACTAAAGCCCTCCGACCGGGCGATGTAGAAATAATAGATGGCAAAGCCGGTGGCGGTGATCAGCAGACATTCGACGAAGCGGACGAGACCTTCGAGAACCACCCGCGAAAAGCCCGGCACATTGGCGCCGCTCTGCATGGCGCGCGCCGCCGCGGCGAGGGCGTCGCTGCTCATGTCCGAATTGCTCGAAGCCGGCGCTGCGGGCTCGGTCTTTTGCAGATCGGAGAGCGAGAATTTTGCCATGTTCCGCTGTCTCACGAAGAGGGAAGGGCAAAGGATGTCGCGGCGGCGCCGCGGTTACGCCGATTGGCCATCGCTTCGACATAGCCGGCAAGGACGGAATCCGCCATGTCGCTGATCTTGAATTTGGTCTTCACGAAGCTTGCAAGGGCTTGGCTGTCCGCATCGGTTTCCGCAGCCGGGCGGGCGAGCATCTTTCGCATGATTTCCGCCAAGACATGCGGATCGTCGGGCGGGATCAGCCGGTCGCGGAAGGGACCAAAAATTTCGTTGATGCCGCCCACATCGGTGGCGACGATGGGCACTTGCGCGGCAGCCGCTTCCAGCACGACATAGGGCAAGGATTCGGCGCGGCTCGGTACGACGAGGATGCGGCCGAGCGGAAAGGCCTCATGCGCCGGCAGCAAGCCGGCAAAGGTGATCTGTCCGGCGACGCCGCGCGCCTGCGCCAATTCGGCCAGTTTGCTTTCGTCCGGGCCGCTACCGACAAGCACGAGGCGAGGCTTGACTTGCCCTTGCGAGAGAAGCGCGAGGGCGTCGATCAGCGTGTCGATCCCCTTGGCTGCGCGCAATTCGCCGACATAGAGAAATTCGGCCGCACCCGGCAGCGGGCGCACCGGCAGAAATTCGTTTGGAGCGAGGCCGTTATAAACGATGCGCGTCAGCTTCGTCGTCGGCCCCACCCTGCGGCGAAATTGCTGCGCGATATAGGAGCTTTCGAAGAGAAAGACATCGGTGCCCGCGACCATCAGGCGTTCGGCCGCCATATAGGCGCGCTCGACGAGCGGGGCGGAGCGATAATTGAAGCTGCCGCCGTGCGGCGTATAGGCGCGGACCGCGTTGCCCTTGAAGGGCAGGAGAGCGGGCAGCCGCGCATAGGCGCCGCCTTTCGATCCATGGCCGTGAATCACATCGACGTTCAAGCCGGCCGCATAATGCGCCACACGCCATACCGCGGGCAGATCGAGCAGATGCGCCGGCCTGCGCATGGGAATGCGCAAGAGGCCAAGCTCCAAAGCGGGCGCCAGCGCGCCAAGGACTTCATCGCCGCGGGCGCCCCCGGTAATAGAATCGGTAACGAGCCCGACAGAATGACCGCGGGCGATCTGCTCGCGCGTCAGATCGATGACGTGGCGAAACAGACCACCAATCGGCGCCCGCAGGACATGCAGGATGCGCAGCTTTTGCTCCGGCCCGGTCGACGGTTTCGACATCATGCTGACGCCTCGTCAGAAATAGCGTTCGCGGACGACGATCGTATCGCCGGGTCTTATCAGATGAAGGATCGGCACCGAAGCGGTAATCGGCCGTCCGTCGATGACGCGGGTGAGATCAACCATGTCCTTATAGGCTCTCGGCGTGAAGCCGCCGGCGATCGCAACGGCTGTCTCGGCGGTCATGCCATTGACATAGGGATATTGCCCGGGCGTCGTCACTTCACCCAAGACGAAGAAGGGGCGGAAGGCTTCGACCTCGATCGAAACATGCGGATCGCGGATAAAGCCGTCGCGCAACCGCGCTTCGATTTTGCGCGCCAATGTGCTCGTCGTATCGCCCGCGGCCGACACGATGCCGATCAGGGGCATCGCAATATGGCCAGTCCCATCAACGGCATAAGAGTTGCTGAGGCTGTCTTGCCCGAACACGATGATCCGCAGCCGGTCGCCGCTCGCAAGCGTATAGGGCGCATCGGGATTGGTATCGAGGAGGGCTGAATAGGTCGTTGTCGCGCAGGCGCCCAGCACAAGATATAAAACGAGCAGGCAGAGCGAAACGAAAGAGCGCCGCATGTCGATGGCCACCGCGTGAAGGTTTCACAGAGGAACTGAGATCGCGCGGCTTTTGTAATTTATTATGGTTAACAAAGCTTAACTCTCGCGTCGGGGCCGATGTTTGGAATTAACTTCGTTTCAACCATAATTGCGCTTGATGTTGCAGACGAAAATGACACGGCGCCGATCTGCGTGTCGCATTGCGGTCCCCGAGGCATCAGATGAGCAGGGTCTTCGAGCCGGACATGACGATTGACGAAGCCCCGAACGATTTGGAGATCGGCGCGATCGGAGCGGCGGTCTATGCCCGGAAATATTGGGTTCTGATTCCGACCTTGCTGGCGTTTCTTCTTGCCGCGGCCTATGTGACGGTCGCCAGGCCGAGATATACCGCCGACACCCAGGTGCTCCTCGAAAATCAGGAAAGCTATCTGACGCGCGCCCAACGCGGCGAGGGCGGCGCCGAAATGCCGCCGACCATCGATGAAAATTGGGTCGGCAGCCAGGTCTCGCTGATCACCTCGCGCGATGTGGCGCGCGATGTCATCGAAAGGCTCGGCCTCGTCGGCAATCCCGAGCTCGACCCGCTGTCGAAGGGCCTCGGCACCATCCAACGGACCCTGATCCTTTTCGGTCTCGCGCGCAATCCGATGCGGGTCTCGGCGGAAGATCGGGCCATCGACAATTTCGAGCAGAGACTAACCGCCTATTCGCCGCCGAAAACGCAGGTCGTGATGATCGACTTTTGGGCGCATGATCCGGTCTTTGCGGCACGGGTCGCGAACGAAGTCGCGTCCGTCTATCTGCAAAGGCAGGCCGACGCCAAGCGCATGGTGGCAAAGAACGCCGCCGGGGCGCTGGCCGGCCAGATCAAAGAGCTCCGGTCGCAAACGCTGCGCGCGGCAGACGACGTCGAACGCTACCGCGCGACCTCGGGATTGCTCGCCGGCAGCAACAATATGACCATCACCACGCAGCAGCTCGCCGATCTCAACACGGATCTGTCGCATGCGCGGACGGAACAAGCGGATAGCCAAGCTAAAGCCATGCTCATCCGGCAATTGCTGCGCCAGGGCCGGGTTGCCGAAATCCCCGACGTTGCCAACAACGATCTGATCCGCCGCATTGCCGAGCAGCGGGTGACCGCCAATGCACAGCTCGCGCTCGAATCGGGCACGTTGCTGCCGCACCATCCGCGGATCCTCGAATTGAAAGCCGAGATCAGAAATCTCGATGCGCAGTTACGGCTCGCTGGCGATAATATCGCGATCGCCCTGGAGAACGATTCCAAGATCGCCGCCGCGCGCGTCGCCAATCTCGAAGCCGCGATCGATCAGCAGAAACAGGCGGTCACGACCGCCGACGCCAATGCCGTGCGTCTGCATGAGCTTGAGCAGATCGCGCAGGGCTACCGCACGCAACTCGACAGTACGACCGCCAAGTATCAGGAGGCGCTCGCCCGCCAGTCCGCCGCGACGCCGGCCGACGCGCGCATCATTGCCGTAGCGGCGCCGCCCGACGAGCCATCCTTCCCCAAGAAGACGCAGATCATAACCCTCGCGACACTTGCCACCTTTGTTCTGTCTCTCGGCACCGTCATTGGCCGTGAGCTTTTGGCGGACCGGCCGATGCCGGTGCCAGCGCAAAGCTATCCGCCGCGGCCGGTCCCGAATGAGGATCGGCCCGCGGCGCCCGCCTCGGTGCTCGACCGGCTCAAGCGTTTTGGCAGCGCACGCGTGTCCGAGCCACATGACGAGGAGAGTGCCGAAACCGATGTGGGGGAAGCCCCGGGAAAGATTGCCGGCAAATCCATGTCCCCGCAGGGCTTGAATATCGTCGCAACGCGGCTCGACAAGAGCGAAGAAGCGACCGATGCGCTCATCGACTTTGCGCGAACGCTCGCCCGCGACGGCCGGCCGATCATCGTCGATCTCGATTCGCAGAACGGTCAGATGGCCAAGCTGATCGGGCCCCAGGAAGACGAAGAGGCGACGCTGGCGGGCCTCACCGATCTTCTCGACGGCAACGCCAGCTTTGCCGATGTCATCCATCGGGATAGCGCATCGCGCCTGCATTTCGTGCCGTTCGGTTCAAAAGACGATTTCAACCCCGACGATCTCGACATCATCCTCGACGCCTTGTCGAAAACCTATGATTTCGTCGTCCTGGCGGCGCCGCCGTTCCGCGGCAGTCCTATGACCAAAGCGCTGGCGCCTTACGCCGATTTTGTCGTCCTTGCGACGCCGGGCGAGCAGGACGACGCCACGACGCAGGCCGCACGCGACGAACTGAGCGCTGCCGGCGCGGCGGAAATCTTGCTCGTCGGCGGCGAAAAGCAAGCCGCGTAGCCGGCATCGTCATGCCGGCATTGGCGGCCTGATTTTGGCGTGACCTTGACCGTTATTTTTTCCGGCGGCGCTTTTATCTGCGACTCATTGGCCTGCGGTTGTCGACGCCGCGGCCGCGTCGCCTATATTCCGTGGCGGCGGATCGCAGCGCAAGATTTCGGGGTGGCATGGAGACTATCGAGACAGCGGGCCTCTCCGAGTCACAGGCGCAATTCGCCATTCCGGCCGTCCGCGAGCGTCGCACGCGGACCCTGAAGCATGGCGACACTTTCGCCATGTTCGACAACAATGGCGATGTCCTCTCCGCGCCGGGTAACCCGGAGGGAATTTTTCACCGCGATACGCGCCATCTTTCGCATCTGACGCTGTCGATCTGCGGGCAGCGGCCGATTCTCCTGAGTTCAACATTGCGTGACGACAACGGCGCGTTGATCTGCGATCTGACCAATCCCGATCTGCACGAGGCCAATCATCTTGCGCTCGAACACGATCTCATTCACCTGCGGCGGTTGAAATTCCTCTGGAAAAGCGCGAGCTTCGAGCGGCTTGCCGTGCGCAATTTTTCCGAACGGCGCGAGCGGGTCAAAATCCGCATCGATTTCGCCGCCGATTTCGCCGATCTCTTCGAGGTGCGCGGCAGTCGGCGCGCGCGGCGCGGCACGTATCATCCGACGCAGGTCAATACCGATTGCGTGGTGCTCGCCTATACCGGCCTCGATGCGCGCCGCCGCGAGACCCAATTGCGCTTTGCGCCGCAGCCGACGCGGCTCGAGCCGCATTGCGCGATCTTCGAGATCGATCTCGAGCCGCATGAACGCGCCTCAATTTTCATCGAGATTCGTTGTGAGCCGACCACGGTCAATGCGCCGCCGTGGAAGCTGTTTTTCTCGTCCTTGCGCGATGCCCGCCGCGATCTGCGCATCTCGACCGAACGCGCCGCGGCCGTTGAAACGTCGAACGATATTTTCAATGAGGTGATGCATCGGTCGATCGCCGATCTCTACATGCTGACCACGAATCTGCCGGAGGGGCCTTATCCTTATGCCGGCATCCCCTGGTTCAGTACCGTCTTCGGCCGGGACGCGCTCATCACCGCGCTGCAGACCCTCTGGTTCGATGCGGCGATCGCGCGCGGCGTCCTTTTCTATCTTGCCGCCAATCAGGCGACGGCGATCGATGCCGCGGCGGATGCCGAGCCGGGCAAGATTCTGCATGAGGCACGGCGCGGCGAGATGGCGGAGCTCGGCGAGGTGCCGTTCCGGCGTTATTACGGCAGCGTCGATTCGACACCGCTGTTTGTCATGCTTGCCGGCGCCTATCTGGAGCGCACCGGCGACATCGCAGCCCTTCGCGCGCTCTGGCCGCATGTCGAAGCGGCCTTGAATTGGATCGACGTCTATGGCGATCGCGATGGCGACGGCTTTGTCGAATATGGCCGCAAGACGGAAGATGGGCTCATCAATCAAGGCTGGAAGGACAGCCACGATTCCGTCTTTCATGCGGACGGCACGCTGGCGCAGGGGCCGATCGCGCTTGTCGAAGTGCAAGGCTACGTCTATGCCGCCAAGCGGGCGGCTGCGATGGTCGCGCGGCGTCTGGGTTTGGAGGATCGCGCCGTAAAACTCACCCACGACGCCGAAAAGCTGCAGACGCGGTTCGAAGCGAGTTTCTGGGACGAGGAGCTTGGCATTTACGTCCTCGCGCTCGATGGCGAAAAGCGGCCCTGCCGGGTCCGCACGTCGAACATGGGCCATGCGCTCTTCACGGGGATCGCGGCGCCGGCGCGTGCGGCGCGGATCGTGCGGGCATTGACCGGCAGCGCGGCTTTCTCGGGCTGGGGGATCAGAACCATCGCAGCCGGCGAAGCGCGCTACAATCCCATGAGCTATCACAACGGTTCGGTCTGGCCGCATGACAACGCGCTCGTCGCGCTGGGCTTCGCCCGCTATGGCTTCGGCGCAGAAGTGACCAAGATCCTGAAGGGTCTGTTCGAGGCCTCGATCTATATTGATCTGCGCCGACTGCCGGAATTGTTCTGCGGTTTTGCCCGCGTGCGCCGGCAGGGGCCGACCTTCTATCCCGTCGCCTGTTCGCCACAAGCCTGGGCGGCGACGGCGCCGCTGGCCCTGCTTGCGGCTTGTCTCGGCTTGAGTTTCGATCCGCGGAACCGCACCGTCATTTTCAACCGGCCGCATCTGCCGGAATTTCTCGAAGAGGTGACACTGTCCGGCCTGTCGCTCGGCGATGCGCGCATGGATATTCAATTGCGCCGCACGGGCACCGATGTCGCCGTCAACGTCCTTTCACGCAGCGGCGAAATCTGGGCGACGACGATCAGCTGAGCAACCGGGCCAAAACCCCTAAGCCGCTTTCATCAAGCATCGATGGCGAAGGTGCGGATCGGCGCGTCTTCGTGTCGGCGCCGGTCGCTCACCTTCTGGCGGATGGAATCCGTGTAGCGGCCGTTGGCGTCGATGAGTTCGCTGGGCGGCCCGTCATGGACGACCTCGCCATCGCGCAGAATAATGATGCGGTCGAAATTGCGCAGGGTCGTCAGGCGATGCGCGATCGCGATCACGGTGCGGCCGCGCATCAGCCGGGCGGAGGCTTCGCGGATGGCGTCTTCCGATTCATGATCGAGTGCCGAGGTTGCCTCGTCGAGCAACAGGATCGGAGAATCCTTCAGGAAGGCGCGCGCAAGCGCGATGCGTTGACGCTGACCGCCGGAGAGCTTGAGGCCGCGGTCGCCGACGATCGTGTCGAATCCCTCCGGCAAAGTCTTGATGAAATCGCAGTGCGCCGCTGCGGCGGCCTTGCGGACATCCTCGTCGGAGGCGTCCGGACGGCTATAGCGGATATTTTCGATCAGCGAGCGATGGAACAGGCTGATATCCTGCGGCACGACGGCAATGGCGGCGCGCAGGCTCTCCTGTGTGATCATCGCAATATCCTGACCGTCGATCAGAATGTGCCCGTTTTTGACGTCGTGCATCCGTTGCAGCAGCGCCAGTAAGGTGGATTTGCCGCCGCCGGAAGGGCCGATGAGGCCCAGGCGCTCGCCCGGCCGGATGCGAAGGTTCAAATTCTTGATGACGCGAGGGCCGCCCGGATAATGAAACGAAACGTCCTCGAAGCTGATGCCCGCGCCAGCACGGGCGAGCGGCACGGCGGCCGGATGATCGCCGAGCTCGTGTGGAACGAGCAAGGTGCGCAAAGCCTCGGCCAGCCGGGCCATGTGCTGCGTGACATCGACAAGCGCGACGGCGAGATCGCGCGTCGCGGCGAGGATTGAAACGCCGAGCGTGCAGACAAGAACGACCGTGCCCGTCGTCGCCGCATTGTGCTCCCAAAGCAGGATCGCCCAGGTCAGAAGGCCGGTGACCAGGAGCGCCGTGGTCACGGCGTGAAACAAGCGCAGTTTTTCGAGATAGAGCAGGCTGCGCCGCCGCGCCCCCATTTCCTGGCCGATCTTGTCCCTAAAGCGGCGGCGTTCATGCGCCAGGCCGCCAAAGGCTTTGACGAGCATGACGTTGCCGACGACATCGGTGATCTCGCCATCGACCGCCGCGGCCTTGTCAGCAAAATCGTGATGGATCGATTTGCCCTTCGCCGCTATCCGGAAGATCGCCACGACGACGATCGCCGCAATCAGGGCAAGGCAGGCCGCCATTTTGAGGCTCACGGTCGCAATGAAAGCGATCGCCGCCACGGTCGCGACGCAAGGAGGCAGCACGTTCCAGATGAACATGTTCTCGATCGTGAACGCGGCATTCGACGTGGCGGTGACCCGGCTCGTCAGCACACCGGGCAGGCGGTTCGAGAAATAGCTCGGCAAATGGCCCATCAAATGTTCGAAGAGCGCGCGCCGCAGATCGCCGGTGACGCGGACGAAGGCGCTCGCGGCGATCCAGCCTGCGACGCGCCAAAGCAGATTATCCGCGGCGATAAAGCCGGCGAGGAGGGCGAGCGCGGTCCAGGGACTTGTCTGTCCGGGCGTTCCCTTGGCGAGACAATCGACCAGAAATTTGATCGCATATTGGGTGCTGACGGAGAAGCCGACCGCAGCGAGCACGCAGATCAGGATGATGAGGTGCGAAACCGGCTGAAGCTTGACGTAACGGAGAAGAAAAGCGACGGGGCGGCGCGCATATCGACAAAGATCATCCATGCGGACTATTCCCCCCGCTTAAGTTGTGCATCGATTGGAATACTGGCCAGCGGTCGGACAGGGCGCGCTCCAAAACTCGGTCAGCAAACGCCAACGATAAACGCGGCAATAAGTTCCTGCCTCGGCTCGCGCAGCCTGATCACAATTGCTGCACTACGACTGCTTTGCATTGAACGATTTAACGCGTCCGGGCGTTGCCTTTGGCTTTTGCCGCGACACGAGTTTGCGGCCAACGATCGCGCCCTCGAAAGACAAGGACGTTGTTCATGCGTATCGCCCAGATAGCGCCTTTATACGAAGCGGTTCCGCCGCGCCTTTACGGCGGCACGGAGCGTGTGGTTTCCTGGCTCACGGAGGAATTGGTGGCGCAAGGCCACGATGTCACCTTATTCGCGAGCGGCGATTCACGCACTTCGGCAAAGCTTGAGCCGATGTGGCCCTGCGCCTTGCGGCTCGATGGCTCGGTGCGCGAACCCACCGCGCTTCACGTGGCGATGCTCGAACACATTTACCGGCGTTCAAACGAATTTGATCTGTTGCATTTTCATCTCGATTATTTTCCGTTCTCATTGTTTCTGCGCCAAACGACGCCCTTCGTGACCACCTTCCACGGCCGGCTCGACCTGCCGGAGTTGCAGCCGGTCTTCAGAACGTTCTCGTCGCTGCCGCTCGTCTCCATTTCGAATTCCCAGCGCCGCCCCGTGCCCTATGCTCGGTGGGTGCGCACCATTCATCACGGGATGCCGGAAACTTTGCTGGCGCCGGTGCCCGCCGAGCAGAATTATCTCGCCTTCCTTGGCCGCATATCGCCCGAAAAGCGCGTCGATCGCGCCATCGAGATCGCCGCGCGTTGCGGCATCAAGCTGAAGATCGCCGCCAAGATCGATCCCGCCGATCGCGATTATTTTGAAGAAAAAATCCGGCCGTTGATCGAGGCTAACGGCAATGTCGAATTCATCGGCGAGATCGGCGACGCCGAGAAGCCGGCCTTTCTCAGCGGCGCGCTGGCGCTGATCGTACCGATCGATTGGCCGGAGCCTTTCGGTATCGTGATGATTGAAGCCATGGCCTGCGGCACGCCGGTCATTGCGTTCAATCGCGGCTCGGTGCCGGAAGTGATCGAGGACGGTGTCACCGGCTTCATCGTCGAGGACGAAACCAGCGCCGTCGGCGCCGTGCGCCGCTTGCCGCAATTATCGCGGCCTTTGATCCGCAAGCGCTTCGAGGAGCGATTCACGTCGCGCCGCATGGCGCGCGACTACCTCGAGGTCTATGGCGAGCTGATGAAGACGGCGACGCCGCGGCCGCGTCTCGTCGCGCCGTGATCATCGACGCACCGATGCTTTAGCGCGGCCGCGTTTCCGGCATCGCGACGAGCACGAAGAGAAAGCCGAAGGTTGCTACGGCGGCGAGATCGAGAAAAGCGGTCTGGCTGCCGTAATGATCGCTGACGTAGCCGGCAAAAGTCGTGCTGACGGAAGCGCCGACGCCGACCGCGGTGCCGACGGCGCCTTGCGCCAGATTGAATCGTCCCGTGTCGCGGGCAATATCGGCGATGACGAGTGGGACGAGAACGCCGAGCACCGCCGCAGAGATGCCGTCCAATATCTGCTCGAAGACGACAAGGATCGGATCCGACACATAAGCGAAGAGCAGACAGCGCACCGGCAGCGCCGCAAAGCCGAGCAAAAGGAGCGGGCGCCGTCCCCATCGATCCGCCTGCCGCCCGATCCAGGGCGAAAGTGCGGCGACGACCAATTGCGGCACGATGATACAGGCGGCAATGAGCACCGTCGCCCAATTGGCCGAACGCATGGTCATGATGCTGCCCATCAGCGGTAACATGGCAGCATTGGCGAGCTGAAAGAGCGCATTGCAGGCCGCAAAAGCGAGCAGGGGCAGGCTCAGGGCCAGGCGCAAGAGGCCCACATCCGGACGGTCAACCGGTGTGACGCCGCTATGGGCGCGTACGGGATCGACTTCCCCGGCACGGATCTGCGACAGCGCGATCAGCGTCGGGACGAGCAGGAGGGCCGTGACGACGAAGACGGAGCGGCTCGAAAAGAAATAGCCGCAGGCGCCCATGCCTGCCGCAGCAAAGCCGGTGCCGAGCGATGCGAAGCGCGCATTGCGGCCGAGCCGCGGACCAATCATGGCGTGGCCGACGAGGCCAAGGCTGATGGCGCCGATCGCTGGCGCCAGCACGCAATTGGCGCTTGAACTCAGAATGGTGGCGATGAGGACCGGCGCGAAGGCCGGCCACGCCGCAAGGATCAAGGCACTCAGAGCGATGCCGACGACCGCAATGGCGGCGGCGTTGCGCTCCGAGCGGGCGGCATCGACGATGGCGCCGCCGGGCATGCGGCCGATGAGGCTGATGAAGCCGGTCACCGACAGGACGAAGCCGATGTCCTGCTGCGTCCATTGCGCCGCCGTCAGATAAACGGAGACGAACGGACCGAAGCCCGTCTGCACGTCGGCCAGGAAGAAAATAAACCAGTCGAGACCGGCAAGACTTCGGCGCGACGGCCGCGGCGCGTTCGTTTTCGTCTCCATGAATGGCATCACGGGTCCACATGCCCGCCACGCAGCGAAAGTCCGCGGAACGCAAGGGCCGCGATCCACATGCGCCGATAATGATTATTTCGACGGTGCGGTTGCCGCGGGCTTGGCATTCTGTTGCGCGTGCGGCGGCTTCGCTGCAGCCGGCGATGCCGGGCCGAGAACGACGATGGGCTCGCCATCCTTATATTCCGGCGCGACGCGGACTTGGTCGCGGGTCAAGGATAGGATGGCCCGATCTGGGCTGAATTGAATGGCGCGCCAATCGACCGCGATCTTGCGGGTACCGACGCCGAGAAAGCCGCCGAAATCAATGATCGCGGCGCGCGCATCGCCTTTGTGGTCGACGAGGACATCGACAATGCGGCCCATATCTTCGCCGGCGATGCTATAGATCTCGCGGCCGAGCACGGTTTCGACGTCCTTGTCGTCAAGGACTTCGGCCGGCGTCGCATCCTTGGGCGGAGCCGCCGGCGGGGCGGCGGCCGGCTTGGCTGGCTGCGTCGGTGCCGGCTGCGTGGGCGCCTGCTTGGGCATTTGTTGCGCAGCGGTCTGCGCGCGCGTGGAAGGGACCGCTGCGACAGCGATGGCGAGGCCGAGAATGCAGACGGCAGCGAATGTCTTGGCGGACGAACGGATGATGTGCTCTCCCGAGCCGGCGACGTGAAACATGCGATCTCCCCCGATCTCGCTCGGCCGCCTGCTGGAAGGATTGGCAAGTGCATCGAAGCTCAACCGGCGCAGCACATCCGCCCCGGCCGCACGCGGCCGATATGATTTAACTTAAAGCCGCGGATAAGGTTCCTTGCGCCCTTTGCCGCATGCGCGCGTCCCCTTAGACTGTGCGGTGCATGAAGGCCCGCCCGAAGTTCCGCGAGATCGTCACCGATCCAATTCTTGCGCTGATGCTGGCGCTCGGCTTTTCGTCCGGCCTTCCATTTCTGCTTGTCCTCGGCACGCAGGCGGCTCGGCTGGCGGAAGCCAAGGTTCCGATCGAGTCGATTGGCCTCGTGAGTTGGGTCGGGCTTTGCTATTCGCTGAAATTCCTCTGGGCGCCGGTCATCGACGAAGTCGATCTGCCTTATCTTGCAAAGCGCCTCGGCCGCCGCCGGGCTTGGCTGCTTGTGGCGCAGATTGGTGTTGCCGTCGGCCTCATCGCGCTTGCCTTTGCCGACCCCGAGCGCGCCTTCCTCGGGCTCATCCTTCGTGCGGCCTTCACGGCTTTTGCCGCAGCGACGCAGGATATTGTCATCGACGGCTGGCGTATCGATTCTGCGCCGCCCGAACGCCAGGGCGTGATGGCCGCGACCTATAATTTCGGCTATCGCCTCGGCCTTCTCGCGGCCGGGGCGGGGGCGCTCTATATCGCCGATTACGCCAATTGGCGCGCCGCTTATCTCGTCATGGCGTCGTTGATGCTCGTCGGCGTGACCGCCGGCCTGCTGTCGCCGCGGCTGCCGGACCGCACGCGCGAGAAGGGCGGCGCGTTCGCACTGAATTTCATTGAGCCGGTCGTCGATCTCGGACGGCGCTACGGTCCGCTGCTCGCCGCGATCCTGCTGCTGGTCGCGCTGTACCGGCTGCCGGATTTTTTGAGCGGCGTGATGGCCAATCCGCTCTATATCGGCCTCGGCTTTTCGAAGAGCCAGATCGCCACGATGTCGAAAATTTATGGCGTGTGGATTGGCATTGTCGGCGCGTTCGCCGGCGGTTTCGCCATCACCCGCATCGGCCTGATGCCGGCGCTGCTGATCGGCGGCATGGCCGCGGCGGCCTCGCATCTCTGCCTGGCGCTGCTCGCGGCGACAGGCAAGAGTCTGCCACTGCTCGCGTTGTCCGTCAGCGTCGAGAATTTCGCCGGTAATTTCGCTGGCGCCGCGCTCATCGCCTATATGTCGTCGCTCACATCGCCCGCCTATGCCGCGAGCCAATACGCGCTCTTAAGCTCGCTCTATGCACTGCTCGGCAAATTTTTCGGCGGGCTGTCGGGCTTTGCGGTGAAGCAGGTCGGCTTCGCCAAATTCTTCGCCTGCACATCGCTCATCGGCCTGCCGGTTGCGGTGCTGTGTGTTTTTTTGTGGGCGCGGCAAGGGCAGGCGAGGCGGCGCACTCCGCAAGCCGAGGAACCGGCCGCCTAGAGCGGGATACGAAAAAGTGTCAGCGGTTTTTCGCAAAAATCCCGCTCTAAACTCTGGGGATCGATCACGTTTATGATTTCGGGTCGATTCGATCCGAAATCATCGTGATCTAGCCCCGTCCTGGCCCAGCATGAATAACAAGACTGGACGTTTATGCGGGCCCAGTCCTGTTCCTAAAAATACCAATGATCAACGACCGCTCCGCCTGCTCATCGGGTGATCCGCCTGCGATGCTCGAGTTTTTCCTGAATGGGGCGGCGGTCGAAAGCATGCCGGGCGAAAGCGTTCTCGCCGCCTGCCAGCGGGCAGGGGTGGCGCTCGCCACCGTTTGCAAGGGCCGCGGCATTTGCGGTGCCTGCCGGGTGAGGGTGGAAGCGGGGCTCGATGCCTTGCCGCCGCCCTCGCTCAACGAGGCCCGGTTGCTGCACTATCTCGCTCGGGGAGAGGATGCGCTGACGCATCGGCTTGCCTGCCAGATCGCCATGGCGGAGGCCCTCACGGGACTGCGCCTTCAGGCCCATCCCATCGTTCCGAAATCGTGAAGCAGGAGATGTCAGCATGACCGAAGTCCTCGAAAAGCAGAGCCAGTTGGAAGCTGTCGGGCCGGCCTTCCTCAAAGACAAGATGCTTGAGATGCGGGCAAAGACCCGCGCCACGATCCATGCGATCGCGGCCGCCTGCAAACCAGGCATGGTCGAAGAAGATGCCGTCGCCATGGCCAAGGATCTCCTCGCCGTCGGCGATATGGTGCGCGGCTGGCACGATGTTTATGTCCGCTTCGGCAGCAATACGCTGAAGACGTTCGGCGCCGAGTCCGATCCCGGCATCGTGCTGAAAGAGAACGATATCTTCTTCATCGATATCGGCCCTGTCTGGGGTGAGTTCGAGGGCGACGGCGGCGATACGTTCACGGTTGGAAGCGCATCGGAGATGGCGCGATGCGCCACGGATGCCAAGAAACTCTTCCACATCGTCCGCAAGAAATGGGAAACGACGGGCATGAGCGGCCGCGAACTCTATGAATTCGCGACTGAGGAAGCCGAGGCGATGGGATGGGAGCTGAATTTGGATCTGTCCGGCCACCGGCTCTCGGATTTTCCGCATGCCGCGATTTATGACGGCCCGATGGCGGACGTCGATTTCAAACCCTCGCCGCTGTTGTGGGTTCTGGAAATTCACATCCGCCATCCGACGGACGGCTATGGCGCCTTCTTCGAGGACATGCTGCTCGACGACAGCTATTTCGCTTGATCGGGTTTATGAAAAGAGGCGCGCAGACGGGCTATTCCGCCTGCGAGGCCTTAGCGTCTGGCGAGACTCAAAAGCAGCAGCACGGCCAAAAGCGCGCAGAGCAATTGCCAGAAGAGCAAAGGGTTTCGTTCGATCAGCGGCGCGCGATGGCGCGGTGCGGTTTGAAGGTTTCCGTGCTCAAGCACGTAGATAAGCTCGTCGAGATCGGCGAAACGGTCGTCGCGATAGAGGGAAAGGGTCCGCATAACGGCATCGTTGAGCCAGTCGGGAACGTCGTTACGATAGGCCGACAGGGGCGGGATGGGGCCGAAATGCGGACGCTCCCCGGGCGGTGTTTCGCCGAGCGGATAGACGCCCGCAAGCATGCGGTAAATCGTGAGCCCCAACGCATATTGGTCCGATAGGGCATCGCCCCGGTTTTCGCGAAACAGCTCCGGCGCCATATAGTCGAGCGTGCCGGGCGTTGCGACTTCATCGGCATCGTCGATCCGCGGCAAGCGGGCGATGCCGAAGTCGATCAGCTTCACCTCGCCGTCGTCGAGCAACATGATATTCTGCGGTTTGATGTCGCGATGCGTCACGCCGGCGCGGTGAAGCGCGGAAAGGCCGCGGGCGGCTTTGATCGCGACGGCTGTCGCTTCCTTGACCTTCATCGGGCCACGCCGCAGCCGGTCTTCCAATGTCTCGCCCTTGTAATAGGGCATAGCGACATAAAGCCGGCTCTGACGCCCTTCGGCGAGGAACAGCGAAGCGCCGACATTGGGTTGTGTGATATGTTCTCCGATGAAAACTTCGCGCATGAAACGCGTGCGCTCGATGTCGCTGACCGTTGCCGGATTCGGGAATTTTAAAACCACCCATTCGCCGTCGTCTGTCGCCAGAAAGAGGCGCGCAAGTTTGCTCTCTGCGAGGACACGGACGAGGTTAAAGCCGTCCACCGTGTCGCCGACATTGGGCATCGGTCCGATCGGCATGGCTTCCAAGGCCGTGACGATCACATTGTAATCCGGCGCGGGCACGGAAAGGACGTCGATCACCAGCGCCGTCGCATCATCGTCTCCGCCGGCCTCAATCGCGGCGTTGACGATGGCCTCGGCGATGGCTTGCGGAGCGTCGCGCCGAGCAAGCCATCGCGCCAGCGCATCGGCCGAAAGAGAAGCGTGAACGCCCCTCGTCGTCAGAAGAAAACGATCTTGTTTCTCAAGCCGTTGTGTCTTGATGTCGAGGCGCAATGCCAGTTCGAGGCCGATGGCATGAAGGAGTGTCGGCCCGGCCTGTGCTTGCACACCGGTATGATCATCCGTCAACAGCGTCAAATTGCCGGCGCGCCAACGCCACGCCCGGCTGTCGCCGACGTGAAGGATCGTCACCATGCGGCCGAGGAGCACCGCTGCGGTGAAGGTCGTCGCGGCGCCGTGCAGCGCGGGGTCGGCGTGCGACTGGCCATTGAGCCAGAGATTGTAGGCGTCGAGGCATTTTATCGCGGCGGCGCCGACGCCATTGAGTTCCCGCAGCGAGCGATAGTCGTCGATAAAGGTCCGCACCGCGAGTTCGGAGGCGATGCGGCCGCCTTGCGGAGTTCCGCTGCCGTCTGCGATGGCGGCAATGCTTCCCTGCACGGCCTTTTGGGACGGCGTGCCGAGATCGATCGCGCAAAAATCCTGATCGTTTGAACGCTGGCCGGCGCGGGTGGCAAATCCCGCCGCGATCTCAAGCTGGGCTCGCGCGCTCACAATCACCACTCAAGCATATTGCGGAATCGTCAGCAAGACGATGGGCGCGCCGCGATCTCAGAGCAAGGTCATCTGTCCGTCGGTTTCGTCGGCTTCGTCCGAGAGCAAATTCGACAACGAGATGCCGAGAAGCCGGATGCCCTTCGGCGGCGGCAGCAAGGGCCGCAGCAAATCCAGGCTGATCGTCTCAAGATCGCTGCGGCCGCCGATGGCGTCCGGATTCGAGCGGCTGCGGGTGATGATCTGGAAGTCGGCGAATTTCACCTTCAAGGTCACGGTGCGGCCACGGATGCCCGCGCCTTCGCAATGCCGCCAAAGCTTGTCGAGAATCGGCTGAAGCGCCGCCTGCATGGCCTTGAAGTCGGTGAGGTCGTCGAAGAAAGTATTTTCCGCGCCGATCGATTTCCGGATGCGATCGGCGCGCACCGGGCGGTCGTCGACGCCGCGCGCAATCCCATAATAATAGGCGCCGGCCTTGCCGAAATGCCGCTGCAGGAACGCCAGCGGCTTCGCCTTTAAATCGGCGCCTGTCTCGATACCGAGGCTGTTCATCTTCGCATTGGTTGCCGGACCGACGCCGTGAAATTTGCCGACGGGCAAGGTCTCGACAAAGGCTGGCCCCATCTTGGGCGTGATGACGAAGAGTCCATCCGGCTTGCGATAGTCGGACGCGAGCTTAGCTAAAAACTTATTGTAGGATACGCCGGCCGAAGCCGTCAGCCCCGTCTCGGCTCTTATTTTGGCGCGGATGGCTTCGGCGATCCGCGTCGCCAGCGGGAGCCCCATCTTATTTTCGGTGACATCGAGATAGGCCTCGTCGAGCGAAAGCGGCTCGATCAGGTCGGTATAGTGCGCGAAGATGGAGCGGATTTGCAGCGAGACGGCGCGATAGGTGTCGAAGCGCGGCTTGACGAAGACGAGGTCCGGGCATTTGCGCAGGGCGGTGACGGAGGGCATGGCCGAGCGCACGCCATAGCGGCGCGCCTCGTAGCTTGCCGCGGCGACCACGCCACGCCGGCTGGCGCCGCCCACGGCGACGGGCTTGCCGCGCAAATCGGGATTGTCGCGCTGCTCGACCGACGCATAGAACGCGTCCATGTCGATATGAATGATCTTGCGCGGCGTCGCCGTGCGTTCGCCGCCCGCGTCGCGTTCAAAGGCAGAAGGGGCCGTCCTCGAATCGCCGACGTCCATGGCGCCGTCTGTCCCGGATCAATGCATCGGCTCGATCATAGCGATTTCTGCGGGAAGACGCCAATTAGGCCTCGCGCGGATAGACCGCAATCGAAAGATAGCTGGCGGGCGCTTTGCTCAGCTTTTCCGGGCCGTGGGGCGAAATCGCATCGAACAGCAAAGTGTCTCCCGCTTCCAGCGAATAGGTTTGATTGGCCCGCCGATAAACGAGCTTTCCGCCCAGCATGTGAATGAACGTCGATGCGATCCTCGGTGCGGAAAGCGGAAGGTTGGCGGATTCGAGCAGGGTCACGATGGAGACATCCACCGCATATTCGTCGATGATGGACGATCCAAGCTGGCAGGTCTGGTAACCTGCCTCCACGCCTTTACGCTCGATCAGTAAGCCGCCCCCGGATTTGACATAGGAACAATCGTATTTGGTTTGGGAGGCCGGGATGAACTCGGCGAGCGGCTGATTTAAGGCTCTCGCAATGCGTCGCAGGAGCGGCAGGGACGGAAAACTGTCGCCGCGTTCAATCTTCGAGAGCCGCGAAAAAGAGATCTGCGCGGCCTCAGCCAGCGCCGACAGGGTGAGCGCTATGCGTTTACGATGGGTGCCGATCCTCCCGCCAATGTATCTCCGCAACGACAATTCATCGCGTCTCGACTTACTTCCACCGTCCTCGAGATTTTCCTTTCGACTTGAATCGCGGCGCGGATTGCCGGCGTCCCGGAACGCCTTCGCTTGCCTCGTTTGTATTCCAAGCCGATGCATCTGCGGCCCTCTCGTCAAACCACCGTCATGATCACGCCATCGCGGCGTAAGTGGCATCGGGTCAGCCGGCCAGAATGCTTGGGTAACCGTCGGCCAAAGGCCCAAGCGAATTCCATTTTTGCGCGGTCGATCCGGAAAAGATCCTGCTCCGCCGAAAAGACACCGGAGGGGAACGACGATTTGGAGGAGACTTGGTCGGACACCCTCCGGTGTGAGTGGCGGGGAAGCGCCAGGGAGGTGGCACGAAAGCCAGGCTGTACCATCTCCCATGCGTTGTCTTAGTTGATCTCAAATCGAACGGACAATAGTGCCTGTTGGCATCAATATGTCCGAGACTGTACGCGCTATGCTTGGCTCGCCACAGGCACAATAAGAGGAAACGCTATGCGCAAGTTGTTATATGGTCTCGGCGCTCTGGCCTTGCTCTCGGCGCCCGCAATGGCGGCAGAGCTTGGCTCGAACGTCCATCCGCTGTCGTTCGGAAAAGACCAAACGATCATCGATGTATCAAAAGTGGTATGGGCGCCGCTCAACGTGGAAGGCCTGAAGAAAGGCGCAGACGTGGCGGTTCTGCGTGGCGACCTCAGCAAAGGGGATGCGGAGATTTTGCTCCGACTGCCACCGGGCTATATCGTTCCCAATCACAGCCATACCTCAGACGAGGTCTACGTATGGCTCAGCGGAGCGTTTACGCTGATCGCACATGACGGCACCCGCACGGAGTTCGCCGGTCCCGCCTATATTAGCTTCCCCGGAAGCGCACCGCCGCATGGGCTTGAATGCGGCAAGTCGGCGCCGTGCATTCTCTATCTCAGATATTCGCGTCCATTCGACATCAAATATTTTCCGGAGCCTCCGCCGAAGCGATAGCGGGATCGCTTTTCGGTTCTGAGGGTGCTGGAATGCAAGGTGAATCGTTTCGTCGGGGACCATTGTCGTGCTTCCGAGCTTCGCGAGACATGCCGCAATAGCCTGTCCGTTGATCTTTTGCGGTGCGGCCAGCGCAGCGGACGTGGTGCATGCGTTGGCCCCCGGACTCTATAAGATCGACGTATTTCGCGGCGATGCGGAAGGCAAAGCCCTTAGAACGGTAAAGCAAGTCGAAAGCTGCATCTCCGCCGCAATGATTGCTCACCATACGGTCTTCAAAATGCTGAGCGATCACCCGGTTTCGCAATGCCCCGAATACAACGTGTGTGGCGGAGAGTTTCGAACCGGCTTTGTCGCGCAGTGTATCGGAACCGACAGCCGCTCGGCGCTCGGAATGTTCGCGCTGGGCCCATCGGATTTTCGCGGCAGAATCGACATTAGAAATGGCGAAAGCAAAATCGTAGGGACGGAAATTCAATACGGCGAACGTGTAGGACGTTGCCCGGGGGACGGGCATTAATTTGGGCGAAGCCGTCGACTCCCTGTTGTCACAGATTCAGCGGCGATGGCTGTGCCCCGAAACAGTTCACGCGAGAAGAGTCCGGAGAGCAAGCGAGCGTGCATGCCGCAGCCGCCCTCCGGAGGTGGGCGCCAGGGACGACGAAGCGCCAGAGCCGCTTAAGTTGGCTCTTGCGCCGTAGATCATTTTGCCGCGCCACACAACTGTGACCACTGGCACCATACTGGCGATCGCGACGGCTTGGGTCGATTGCATTGGCGAAAGATCGGCCGCCATTTGCGATGAAGAACGTCGCCGCGGTTTTTGTCGGACCAAGCTGCTCACGGACAGCGAGCCGCGCGAAATGCCATCGTATGAGTTGCGTTAGTGCCATTGGTCACCATTGCCCCGCACTTTTGAAATCGTCTAACCGTCGTCGATAAGTCCACTGCATTCCGCAACCTCCCGAGCGCGCCAGCGCCGAGAATTGTTCGGACGCAGAACTTGTACGCACGGAAGCCGGCAGGCGGCTCTGCCTATGCCGGAAGCAGGAGGGAAGCGCGATGGCGGTCGATAACGGGCCTAAAGGCAAATTTGATATTTTGTTTGAGCCGATAACGATTGGCCCGAAGGTTCTGAAGAACCGCTTTTATCAGGTTCCCCATTGCATCGGTGCCGGGTCCGACCGGCCAGGCTTTCAGGCGGCGCACCGCTCGCTCAAGGCCGAGGGCGGATGGGCTGCAATGAATACGGAATATTGCTCCATTCATCCGGAATCCGATGACGTGCATCGTGTCTCGGCGCGGCTTTGGGACGAGGGTGATGTCCGCAATCTCTCGGCGATGACGCAAGAAATCCACAAATGGGGCGCGCTCGCCGGTGTCGAGCTTTGGTACGGCGGCGCTCATGCGCCGTGCATGGAAACACGCGCGACGGCGCGCGGCCCAAGCCAATATGCGAGCGAGTTCGAAACGCTGACATATTGTCACGAGATGGATCAGGCCGATATCAATCGTGTCCAGGAATTCTATGTCGAGGCGGCGCGGCGGGCGCGCGATGCGGGCTTCGATATCGTCTATTGCTACGGGGCGCATTCCTACCTGCCGCTGCAATTCCTGTCGCGCTATTATAACAAGCGGACCGACAAATACGGCGGCAGCTTCGAAAATCGCGCGCGCTTCTGGATCGAGACTCTGGAAAAGATGCGCAAAGCCGTCGGTAGCGATTGCGCGATTGCGACGCGTTTCGCCGTCGATACGCTGATCGGTGAGGACGGCGTCGAGATCGAACGTGACGGCGTGAAGTTCGTTCAGCTTGCCGATGATCTTGTCGATCTCTGGGACGTCAATGTCGGCGACATCGCCGAATGGGGCGAAGATGCGGGCCCGTCGCGATTCTACCGGCAAGGGCACCAGCTCACCTGGCAGAAATTCGTCAAGCAGATTTCCAAGAAATGCGTGCTGGGCGTCGGCCGCTTTACCGACCCGGAAAAGATGGTCGAGGTCATTCGCAACGGCGAGCTCGATGTCATCGGCGCGGCGCGCCCCTCGATTTCCGATCCGTTCCTGCCGCAGAAGATCCAAGAGGGGCGCCTCGACGATATCCGCACCTGCATCGGCTGCAATGTCTGCATTTCCCGTTGGGAGATCGGCGGCCCGCCGATGATCTGCACGCAAAATGCCACCGCGGGCGAAGAATTCCGCCGCGGCTGGCATCCGGAGAAATTTCCCAAGCGTGGGTCGGACGACAGCATATTGGTCGTCGGTGCGGGGCCGTCAGGTTCGGAATGCGCACGCGTTCTGATGGAGCGCGGCTATGTCGTGCATCTTGTCGATAGCGCGGAGAAGATCGGCGGCTATGTGAACGACGTTGCGACGCTGCCGGGCCTTGGCGAATGGAGCTACCATCGCGACTATCGCGAAGTTCAGCTCGCCAAGCTCATCAAAAAGAATCGCGACAGCCAGATCGCTCTCGGCGGCAAGCGCCTGAGCGCCGATGACATCCTCAAATACGGCGCCGACAAAGTCGTCATCGCCACAGGCGCGCATTGGAGCGCCGACGGGACGAACGCGCTGACGCATGCCGCTGTGCCTGGCCTTGAAGGCGCATCGCGCGCCAATGTCTTAACGCCGGAGGATATCTTCCGCGGCACCAAGAGCATTGGCAAGAAAGTCATGATCCTCAACGCCGACGCTTATTTTATGGCGCCAAGCCTGGCGCAGAAGCTTGCCCAGGACGGGCATGACGTGACGATCGCGTCAGGCGTCGAACTCGGACGCTATATGCACTTCACGCTCGAGTTCCCGAATATGCATCGCATGCTGCATGCCATGCACATCAACGTCATTCCGGATGTTTGGGCGAGCCGGGTCGAAGAGGGCCGCATCGAACTCTACAGCATCTGGGGCGACGGCTATCAGCGCCAATATCTTGGCCCCGGCAGAATGCCGCGCAAGGCTAACATGTCTCACGCGTGGCACGATTTCGATACGCTGGTGGTTGTCAGCGGCAGAGCCTCGGACGATGGGCTCTATCGTACCCTCAAGAACCGGCAGAACGAGTGGGCCACGCACGGAATCAAGGGCGTTTATGTCATTGGCGACGCCTGGGCGCCGAAGCTCATTGCCGACGCGACATTCGATGGTCACCGCCTTGCGCGCGAAATCGAGGAAAAAAATCCGCAAGAGGCGAAACCCTATCGGCGCGAAGCTGCGGTCTATGGAAGCCCCTATCAGCCGGGCGGATCGTATGAGATCCAATATTCGGTCTAATTCGCGGCTTCACCGTCGCCGCGACTGAACGGCGGCGCCTTGCGTCAGGCAAAACAGGGACGCAAGGCGCCTGCACCGATCTGCGCAGGGATTGCCGCGGCTACCGGCCGGGCTTGTGGACGCTGGTATGATTCCCATTGGCATCGAACAACACGCGGTCACCCGGATTCTGTTCCAGGATTTTGCTCCTTGGATGGTGATCGCTTTCTACGCTTACGCTTGCGCGGCTGTGGGCGTATTTGCGTGGGGCGTTTATGTCCAGCTGCGCAAATATCTAGCCGGGCGCCATGCGGGGCGCATCGATTGGGCGAAGATCGGCGGCAGGATCGCCGACACGCTGCGCATGGTCTTGTCGCAGCGCACTGTGAGACGCAGAGATGCCGCGGCCGGATGGCTTCATACCGGCATTTTTTACGGATTTGTGCTTCTCTTTATCGGCACGTCCACCATAACTTTGCAGGAAGATATTTTAGCTCCGCTATTCAATATTCATTTCTGGTACGGCGACTTTTATCTTCTCTTCAAACTGGTCTTGAACGTCGCCGGCTTCGCGCTTCTGGCCGGCGTCATTTACATGATGTATCGGCGCGGCTGGCTGCGGCCGCCGAAGCTGGATTATACGCGGCCCGATCGGCAGAAGACGGATAGCGACTGGAGCCGGGAGCGTTATCGGATCGAAGACTGGGCCTTCCTCTGGACGCTCAATCTCATCGGTCTCACCGGCTTTTTGCTGTCGGCGACGCGCATGGTGTGGCTCGAGCAAGACCCGGCGGTGTGGGATACGCGCTGGTGGGCGCCTGTCGCGGCGGCGATCGCTACACTTCTCAAGGCGGCGGGTCTTGATCCCGCCGGCGCGGCTGATTTGCGCATGCTGCTCTGGTGGGGCCACGGCATTCTGGCGCTGACATTCATCGCCCTCATTCCCTATACGAAGGCGAAGCATATCGTCACCGCCGTCGTTTCCTGGCTCATACGCGACCGCGCGCCGGTAGCACGTCTCCCGCTTGGCGATCTGGAAGGTCAAAGGATCGGCTTCAAAGAGGTCAAGGATGTCGACAGCCGTTATCTGCTGCAGGCCGACGCTTGTACGAAATGCGGACGCTGCCACGAGGCCTGTCCGGCGCGTGCCGCCGGATATCCGCTTTCGCCGCGCGATCTCGTCCTGACGCTTCGCGAGCACGCCAATCAGCAGCTCGGCGAAATAATCCCGCTCTCGACGAGCGCCGGCCCCATTTCGCTGATCGGCGATGGTGAAGCACAAATCCGGGCGGAGACCCTCTGGGCGTGCCGTCAATGCGGCGCCTGTACCGAGATATGCCCGGTTGCCGTCGAGCACGTGCCATTAATCAACATGCTGCGCCGGACGCTCGTGGACGAAGGGGAACTGGACCCCGCCTTGCAGAAAACGCTCGGCGCAGTCGCAAAGAGCGGCAATTCCTTCAATGAGAGCCGGCGCAAACGCGCCCGTTGGACCAAAGAGCTTCCCTTCGAGATCAAGGATGCGCGCAAAGAGCCGGTTGATATCTTGTGGTTCGTCGGCGATTACGCGAGCTTCGATCCACGCAGCCAAAAGGTCAGCCGCGCCTTCGCCAAGATCCTGCATGAGGCCGGCGTCGATTTCGGCATCCTTTACGATGACGAAACGACAGCCGGAAATGATATCCGGCGCGTCGGCGAAGAGGGGCTGTTCCAGCAGCTCGCTAACGGTGTCATTGAGACCTTGGGGCAATGCAAATTCGATCGCATCGTCACGACCGATCCGCATACGTTCAATACCTTGAAGAACGAATATCCGCAGCTAGGCGGGGTGTATAAGGTCGACCATGCGAGCGCTTACCTGCGCGAGCTCCTCGCCACCGGCAAGATCAAGCTTGCACGCAAACTTGATTATAGAGCGGCCTATCACGATCCGTGCCATTTGGGGCGGCTCAACAAGGAATACGAGGCGCCGCGGTCGGTCCTCGCCGAAACCGGCGCCACGCTGATCGAGCTTCGCCGAAACAAGGACAATTCGTTTTGCTGCGGCGGCGGCGGCGGCCGCGTTTGGGTCCCCGACCCGCCGGGCGTCTCGAAGGTGAGCGAGATTCGTGCCCGCGAGGTTGCGGAAATCGAGGGGCTCGATGCGCTGATCGTCAATTGTCCGAAATGCATGACCATGCTCGAAGATGCCGTGAAGACGACGGGCAATGAGGGCCGATTCCGCGTCCTCGAACTGACCGAGCTGCTGGCCGAGGCGATGGAGTTCACGCCGCGATCGGACACGCCAAATGTCGTCGAGGCGGTCTGACCGTGACGGCGCCGGGCAATGTCGAGGCGTTTCTGAGGGAATGCGTGAAACGCAACGATCCTTATCTGGCGCTTCCTGCTTATGATCTCGCCCAGGGTCACGCGCTGCAAGGCAAGGTCGAGGCCGTACTCCTGAAGTCATCGCGCCTGCGCATTGTATTCGGCAATTTGCCGTTCGCGCCGTCAAGTTTTCTCGCGCGGCTCGTCTTGGAGGCAAACGATGCGATTGATCTTCGCGTCGCGCGCAATCAAAACACCGACAGCGCAACGCTCGATCGTATAGACGCCAGAGCCGTGCGCGTCGACATCCGTCGTGCGCTCGCGAGCCACCCGCACGCCGGCGCGCGCCTTCTCGCCAAGCTCGAGGCCGCCGGCGATGATGCCATCCGCGCGCTCGTCGCGTCCAATGCGAACGCGTCCGCTGCGACGCTGAATGCGATCTTCGCGCGTGGGTCAAGGCGGGGATGGGGCATGATCGCGCGCCATCCGAACGCCGACCCAGAGCTTCTCAGAGCGATCTATGAGCAAGGGGATTTGCCGGCGCGAGCGGAAGCCGCCGGCAACGCCAACTGTCCAGCCGATTTGCTTGCGGACAATTGCGCAAGTCCATCTCCGTCCATACGGCGCAAATGCGCAGCGAACCCGGCTTTGCCGACGGGACTGCGATTGCAGTTGCTCGATGATCCCGATCCCGGAGTCAGGGCCGAAGCGCTTCGCGCGATGCCGGGGCCGCTGTCTCGCGAGCTTTGCGCCCGCGACGAGGACTCTTGCCAGGTGCGCCGCCGGCAGGCGCGCCGGACGGATATACATGTGACGCTGATCGAGCGCTTGGCGGCGGATGCCGATCCGTGGGTGCGCCGCTGGCTCGCACGCAATCCCTCGACGCCGCCGCTTATCCTCGATCGGCTGTCGCGCGATGACGATGCGGGGGTGCGCCGCTCGGTCGGCCGCAACGCGGCGTCGCCGGCGCCGTTGCTCGCAAGGCTCGCCGGGGACTGCGAGGCATGGGTGAGGGCGGGCGTCGCCGATCGCCCCGACCTTCCGGCCAAGGCGCGGCGGCTTCTGGAAGAGGATTCCTCAATTGACGTGCTGGCGGGCGTTGCGCGCAATCCTAAAGCACCGCGCAATGCTTTATCGCGGCTCGCATCGCATACGGATGCGAGTGTGCGCCGGGCCGTCATTTTCAACCCGTGGGCGCCTGCACCCGTCATACGCCGTCTTCTGAGCGACGATTACCCGTTAAACCGGGCGCTTGCCGTCGGTCATCATAAGCTTGCGGTCGACGTGTCCTGGAAATGTGCGGCCGATCCGGAGCCGCAAGTCCGCTTTGCTGCAAGCAAGCGCGTTGCCGCATCTCTATCGCCGCGTATCCCTGTTCATCGAAGCTACGAATCGTGAGGTGTGTCATATGAAAATTCTGGTGCCGATTAAGCGGGTCGCTTCGTTGGACGACGAATTCGAATTGTGCGACGACGGCCGCGATGTCGACCCGGACTTTTGCGAATATGATCTCAATGAATTCGATGAATATTCGCTCGAAGCCGCGGTCGAACTCAAGGAGCGCGCCGGCGAGGGCGTTGTGGAAGTCGTCGCGGTGACGGTCGATACGCAGGATGGCGATGAAATCCTGCGGAAGGCCTTGGCGAAAGGCGCTGACCGCGCAATTCGGATCTGGGATGAGTCTCTCGCGGAGAGCGATCAAGTTGCCGTCGCCCGAGTGATCGCCAAAGCCGTCGAACATGAAAAGCCGGGCCTCGTTTTTTGCGGCGCCCAATCGGCCGATCATGGTCATGCGCAAACCGGAATTGCGGTGGCTGGCTTGCTCGGCTGGGCTCATGCTGCCGTCGTCTCCGGCTTGAGCTATGAGCCCGGTGCGCCGGTGGCGACGATCGACCGGGAGCTCGAAGGCGGCTTGGTGCAGAAGCTTTCGATCGAGACGCCTGCGGTTTTGACAATTCAGCTCGGCATCAACAAGCCGCGTTATGCCTCGCTGCGTAGCATCAAACAGGCGAACGCCAAGCCGATCGAGGTTTTGTCGCCGGCGGAGATTGGGCTCGATCCCGCACAGACGGGGCTTGCCGGATCGTTGAGCCGTGTCCGGCGTATGTACATCCCCGAGAGGGGCCGCAGCGTGATGATCGAAGGCGCGCCCGCGGAACAGGCGGCACGTCTCCTGGAAATTGTCAAAGAGGTGAACGGCTGATGAGTGGCATATTGATCCTGGCGGAACATCGCCGCGGCGAGCTGCGGCCCGGCGTCATTGAGGCGATCGGTGCGGCGGAGCAGATCAAGTCGGGCGCCGGCGGCCCCGTGTCGGTTCTGGTTCTGGCGCCGGATCCCGGAAAATATCGCGCCGCGCTCAGTGTCGGCTGTGTCGACGAAGTCATCCTTGCGAACTCCGCCGCGGCGGAAGAATTCGAGCCGCATCTCTTTCAGGCGGCACTGCATCAACTCATCAGCGAACGCGCACCATCGGTCGTGCTGATCCCGCACAGCGTCGACGGATGCGGCGTGGCTCCGGCTCTCGCCAGCGCGCTCGATACAGGATTTGCCAGCGACGTCTTCGCGTTGCGCTACGATGGCGCGGAGCTTATTGCAACGCGCGCGGCCTATAAGGAGAAGGTATTCGTCGAGCTCGAGTTCCCCGGCAAGACCACGGTCATTCTCACGCTGCGCAGCGGCGCGTTTCCGGCCGCGACGGAACCCACGCAACCGCGCGAAACACTGATGCAGGTCGAGCCCACGGCTGGCCCACACAGCAAACATCTTGGTTGGAAAGATCCGCCGCCCAATGGAGGGATCGATATTCCCGGCGCAACTTTCATTCTCTCGATCGGCCGGGGCGTCGGAGACGAGGCCAATGTCGAGAAATTCCTCGAACTCGCCGACAGCCTTGGGGCGACGCTCGGGTGTTCACGCCCGATCGCCGATAACGGCTGGCTGCCCAAAGCGCGGCAGGTCGGCCAGTCCGGGCAGCTCGCCGCCAAGTGTAAGCTTTATATCGCCATGGGCATATCGGGATCGGTTCAGCACCAATGGGGAATGAAGCACGTCGAAACGATTGTCGCCGTCAACAAAGACCCCGAGGCATCGATATTCAGTGTCGCGAAATTTGGCATCGTTGGGGATATGCTCGAAATTGCCGACGAATTGCAGAAGCAGATCGTCGCCGCGAGCTGAAGCGCCGGCCTGAGGGCGTGTCTTCGCATTGATTTGCTTTGCCTTAGCGCCCCGGATCCGCGCGATCCGGGGCGCTTCTCTGCGCGTATCGTTTTCAACAAAGGCGCGGTGTCAGCGGCTTGTGCGGCGCCGTCGCCCGTGACCTTGAAATGAAATTCGAGGCCTGGCAGGCAGCGCCCTTGGTGCCAATAGGCACCATTGCGAGCCTATATGGAATATTTACAAATTTGACCAAGGACAATGACGAACAGGGAAGAATGACGATCGCGGAACGGGCATCGCGAGTCGCCGCGCTCAGGTGATGCTTTTGTGCGTTATAAGCGCATGTGCGACAAATTCGGGACATATCGAAAGATACCCCGAAAAGTTGGCAAAGGCGTCTCCGCTAGAGATTGGCGTGCAACGGCCATTCACTCCCCAAACTCGTCGGTCGTCCCTCGCAATCATGCGATCGCTTAACCGGATATCGACGTTAGCCGAGGGGGTAGGGAATGACGAGCGTAATTGACGCATCAATCGAGAGCGGAAGCTCTGAAGGCAAATTGCATCGATCGATTGACTGGACGGGAGCGTTCTGGGTTGCGAGCGGCGTTCCCGCGCTGGTTCTGTTTTCGATCGGTGGCATCGCCGGAACGACCGGGAAGCTGTCCTTTCTGATTTGGGGGCTGTCCATCTTCATGGGCTTCATCCAGTCGTTCACCTATGCAGAGATTGCCGGTCTGTTCCCGAATAAATCCGGCGGCGCATCGATTTATGGCGCCGCGGCTTGGGTGCGTTACGTCAAGCTCGTCGCGCCGCTCTCGGTTTGGTGCAATTGGTTTGCCTGGAGCCCCGTGCTGTCGCTCGGCTGCTCGATCGCCGCAGCCTATATCCTCAACGCGCTCGCGCCGGTTCCGCTGGCAAGCAGCCCGGAGGTCGCGCACTGGCTTGCCGCGCATGGCGCGAGCATCGCCGGATCGAGCGCCGACAAGGCAGCGGCAGCCGTTGCGGCGCTGACGCCTTCGATCAGAACCTGGACGGCTTTCCAACACACAATCGGCCCCGTGAGCGTCTCCTTCAACACCGCGTTCTTCGTCGGCGCGGCGCTGATGCTCATCGTCTTCGCGATCCAGCATAAGGGCATTCTGGGTACAGCGAATGTCCAAAAGTGGATTGGCCTCATCGTGATCGTTCCCATGGTCATTGTCGGGATCGTCCCGCTTCTGACCGGCAAGGTCGATTGGAGCAATTTCTCCCCCTTGGTTCCGCTCGCAGCGGCGTCGGCGCCGGCTCCGGGAAGCTGGAATGTCGCGGGCTGGACGCTCGTCCTGGGCGGCATGTTCATCGCCGCGTGGTCGACCTACGGCTTTGAGACTGCGGTCTGTTATACGAGTGAGTTCCGCAATCCGTCGAAGGATACGTTCAAGGCGATCTTCTATTCCGGACTCTTGTGCCTCGCGCTCTTCATTTTGGTGCCGTTTACGTTCCAAGGCGTTCTTGGTTTGAACGGCATGCTCGACCCGACCATCGTCGATGGCTCCGGTGTCGCGCAGGCGATGGCGCATATGGTCGGCGGCGGCAAGTTCATGGAGAGCATTCTTGTGATGCTCATGATCTTGGCGCTCATCCTTTCGATCATGACGGCGATGGCGGGTTCGTCGCGGACGCTCTACCAGGGCTCTGTCGACGGCTGGCTTCCGCGCTATCTGAGCTTCGTCAACAGTCACGGCGCGCCGACTCGCGCCATGTGGACGGATCTCTGCTTCAATCTCATCCTTCTCGCGATCGCCTGCGCCGACAGCACGAGCTTCTTCTTCGTGCTCGCCGTGTCGAACGTCGGTTACATCATCTTCAACTTCCTCAATCTCAACTCGGGTTGGATTCACCGGATTGACTCGGGCAATGTGCCGCGTCCGTTCCGTGCGCCGAATTGGATATTGGGTCTCGGCGCGATTTTTGGCTTCGTCAATGCCCTGTTCATGGGCGCCGGTGCCAAGACTTGGAACGCGTCCGCGCTTTGGGCCGGTCTGATCACCGCGGCGATGATCATCCCCGTGTTTGTCTTCCGTCATTACATCCAGGACGGCGGCAAGTTCCCGCATGAAACGTTCGAGGACCTGCAGGTCGGCGACAAGCCATCCACCCAAAAGCGCGCTGGCATATTGCCCTATCTCACGCTTGCCGGCGGCTTGGCTGTCGTTCTGCTCGCGAACTGGTTCTTCCAGATGTGAGGTCGCGGCGGGCGCAATGCGCCCGCCGTTTTCCCGGAAGCGGGATCGTATTTTGTAAATCATCGTAAGGAAGCGCAGTGATGAACGTGAAGGCTTATCTCCGTCAGTCCATTCTGAACGAGCGCCATCGCGCCTTGGGGACGAAATTCGAATCGTCGTGGAATGACATGCCTGTTCCGCAATATTACGCGACCGATCCCTATGTGGAGACGGTGGCGGTGCGTAACAGCGCTGGCCTCTTCGACGTCAGCTCGCTCCGGCTGATCGACGTTTCGGGGCCCGACGCGCTCTCGGTTCTCAACGATCTGCTGACGTCCGACATCGCCAAGATAAAGCCGGGGCAGTCGTCCATCAGCAACATCGTCGACGAGAACGGCTCGTTGATCGATGACGTTCTTGTCTATTGCGATGGCCCGGACAAGTATAGGCTATCGCATGGCGGCGGCTCGCTGGAGGATATCCTGCCGGTCGTGGCGGCAGGCAAGAACGTGCACGTCCACAAGGACAACGACACCCATATCCTGTCTCTGCAAGGCCCGAAGGCGCTGGACATTCTGAAGCCGCACACGCCGTTTGCGCTCGAAACGCTGCGCTATTTCGAGCACCAGCCGACGACGCTCTTCGGACGCGACGTGTCGATCGCCCGTGGCGGCTATTCCGGCGAAAGAGGCTACGAAGTCTTTTGCCACGCCGCCGATGCCGTCTTCCTCTGGGATTCCATTCTCGAGGCTGGAAAGCCCTATGGCGCGATGGCGGTCTCATGGGCCTGTCTCGATATCGTCCGCGTCGAGGCCGGTCTCTTGTTTTTCCCCTATGACATGCCCGAAGGCGACACGACGCCCTGGGAAGTCGGCGTCGACTGGACGGTGGATCTCGCGAAACCGGCGTTTCGCGGGAAGGAAGCGCTCGCTCGGCGTCGTTCAGAGATCCGCGTCGCTCAGGCGGGAATCGAGATCGATTACGATAAGGCAGTCGAGCCGGGGACGAAGCTCATCAAGGATGGCAAGGACGTCGGCGTCATCAACAGCACCACTTATAGCCAAGGCCTGATGCGCTCGCTCGCCCTGGTCCATGTCGATCCGCGCTACAAGGCCTATGGCACGGAGCTCGAACTCAACGTCGACGGCGGGACGCTGAAGGCGCGTGTCGTGAAGACGCCGTTCTACGATCCGCTTCGGCTGCGCACGCATCCCCTCGAGGAGCGCGGCGCGTCGAAGGCGGGATAATGGCGCGCCCTCTGGCGGCGTGTGAGGGGTGCGAGGAGGAGCGAACCGATGTTCGCTCCTGTTGCCTGTCAGGCGGGAAGGAGTAGAGTGTAATTAGAGAAGAATAAGTGGCCAAATGGCGCCGAAAAAGAGCGCCTAATCGTGCCGGAGGAGCCCAAATTTGCGAACACACGCTCTGTGCAGGCCGAGGTGCGAATCCGGCCGGCGTTTTCGCTCAAGCGAGGGATCTTGTTATCCCGCGACCTACTTCGCCCATTTCGTTGCGCGTGCCCGATTCGGAGACCTTGCCGAAATCGCGACGCTCGCGCTCAAACGATGGGGAAGCCGAAGGCTTCGTCACGTCGATTTTGGAACGAGATTTGCTACGCCTTCTCAAGGAAGCGACGAGCCGAGCGTCGGCCGTTTCTACATTTCGGCGACAGAGCAATGAAGATGTTATCTGAATCGGATCCGTCTACGGTTAGATGGCATTGCGAAATGCCCGAGGCAGGCAAGGAATTTCCGCTCGTTCGCTTGAACGACGAGCAATGGTTCCAGCTCAGCGGTCGTGTCGCCATGTCGATCGGTCATGATGGATTCCATCGGGAACTCGTCAATCTTTTCGGCGCGACGATCCCGCACGAATCCTGTTGGATCATCCGTTATTCCCGCGTCGCGCCGCCGGACGTTTTGTATACGCACAACGTCCCCGATGACATCGTGCAGTTCTATAACAAGGAATGTCTGAATATCGATCCGTTTTCGCAATACTGGAAGACATGGGAAAAACCCGGCGTTTTGACCTTGTCTGGCCTCGAAAACGCAAGCCTCGAATCCATCATCTATGCCAAGATATTTCGCGAGGCCGCGAAAATTTCCGATGAATTGGGCATGTTTTTCACGACCGTCGGGCATTGCTGCCTCGGTTTGTTTCTCGAGCGCGAGAAGGGCCGTTTCTCGCAAGCGGATGTTCGCCGCGCGGAGCTGATGTTTCCCGCGCTCGACGGCTATCATCGCGCCCATCTTGGTTGGCTCTTCAACGGGCTGCGGTATAAAAACGATGTCGAGGTCAAAGGATTCATCAAACGCCCCACGCTCATTCAGGATCGTTTTGGCGTCGAGGTTTACGCCAACGAATCCTGGAGCGACGCGATTGCGTCCGACGCGACGATCGAGCCGACGGTTCGTGCCGCCCGAGCCAGCGAGACGGTGCAGACATTCCTGCTCAAGGATTTCGTGCTGAAGCTCGAGAATCTCGACAGATATTTTCCACTTGCTCCCGCGGGACGGATGTTCGTGCTGGAGCCGCGTTCGTTCTCGAAAGAGGTGCCGGAGCACGTCAACCGCATCGCCGCGAGCTTGCAGAATTTTACCAAGCGCGAACGTGAAGTGCTCGCCCTGATCATGACGGGCCATAGCACCGGGCAAATCGCCCAGAGACTGCACATCAGCAAGGGCACGATCAAGAATTGCCGTTCGCGAATTTACCGGAAGGCGGACGTAATCTCCGAGCGCGCGCTGGTGAAAAAATTCATCCCGGTCTTCCAGGACGCGTGATTCTAAGGAAACGCGCTACGACGTCGCGCGGCGCCGTTGTTCATTGACGTGATTCTCCCGTTCGAGAGCGTCTGCGACGCTGCGGAAATGTTTCATCAGCAGAGCCGAGACGCCGGCGTCGATCTTCGTCTTCTCGATGGCGCGCGCCATGCACAAAAGCCAAGCATCCCGCTCGGCGGGGCCAACCTGAACATGCCGGTGCATTTCGCGAACGTTGGAATGCCCGTGTTTCTCGATATAGAGCTGCGGGCCGCCGAGGAATCCGGACAGGAAATTGAACTGCTCGATGCGCGAATGGGCGACGCCATGCCCGCGCAGATGCAGAAGGTTCAGGATTTCCGCCGCGGGATCGGTTTCGACCAAATCGTAGAAAATAGTGACGAGCCGATGCAGAACCGGCGCGCCGCCGATCCGCTCATAGAGGCTTTCGTTTGCCGTCATTGTGACCGTCCGCTTGCGCCTGGTTCAGCGGCAGGCGGTTCGCCGACCCGCTGCGAGGCCGCGCCGCCGCGTGAAGACCTTGAGCCCGTGCGCGAGAATGCGCCTTCGTTTGCCGAGAAAGGTTAAGTCTCAGCCAAGCGAGAAGTCCATGATGCCGATGGGTATCACGGCGCCGCACGATGCGTCCTTGAAGGGCCTCATCGCCGGTCGCGGCTGGCCGCTATGAGGGCTCGGGCGGACCCGGCCAGGCCTTCAGCGCTGTGTCGAGCCTTGTCCATTGGGCCTTGTCGCGAACGAACCAGTTCTCGACCGGCGCGGCGAGGTCGGGATTATCCAGCGTTCCGACCGTCACCCACACGGTTTCCGGCTCGGCATCGAAGACGAAGGTCAACGGGCTTCCGCACGAAGCGCAGTGCGAGCGGATCGCGTCGGCGGATGAGCGATAGGGTGCCAATTCGCCGCGCTCGATCTGAAAGGCGGCTCGATCGACAGCGGCATAGGTGAGGAAGGCGGCGCCGCTGTGCCGCCGGCACATGGAGCAATGGCAATTGACTGAAACTTTCGGTTCGGCGGTCAGGCGATACCGAACCGCGCCGCACAAGCATCCCCCCAACACGCTGCCTCTCTGACCCGGTGCACGAGCAAAGCTCCGCCCGTCGGCCATCATGACCGCCCGTGTGAGGAGGCTAATTGGGCGGGGGGAACGAGTCCATGATGCCTGCGGGCATCATGAAGAGGCAATCCTTCGTTGCCTCGTCTCTTCCATACTGTCGCGACGTCGTTCGCAGGCCCACAACCCCATTGATCTGCAATCAGGCCGGAACCGTGCTTTTCGCCTCAGCCGGCGCAGGCGCGTCGATCGGGGTCGCGATATCCTTGAACACCGCGAAACTGCTGGGCGTCGGCGCCATGACCGGGAAGGTGAAGCTGCATTTCGGGCAGGGCTCGGCGAGCGTCTTCTGCTCCTGATTGAGCTCAAACGCCTTGTCCTCCACGTGGCCGCAGCAGGGGCAAACGCGTAACAATCTTGTACCTTGAAGCTCGAAATTCGTGATGATGTCTTCCATGATCGCGCCGCGTGCGGCCCATTCCTTGGCGTGCTTATGATAGATGTTCATGTGCCAGTCGCGCAGCGATTGGCGATTGATCCAGAAGCTGACTTCGTTGAACCAGGTGGGGTCTTCCGGATGCACCCACCACGTCAGATGCAGAAAGCCCGGAAGCTTCATGAGATGATTGCGCGTGTCTGCGAAGATGACCTTGAACTTCTCATATCCATCCGCGCTTGAGAAGCGCACGCGCTGCATGCTGAGATAAATGGACATTGCGGACCTCTGCTCACGCAAACGCAGTCCAATTGACCGCGGAGCAAGCATTAGAAATAATGTGGTCTGCTGGTAGTGCCAGCATCGAGAAATATTATGGAGCCAGATTGCAAGGCTGACTTAAGCCGGATTTGAGGGCTGGCACTGCCTTTGCGAAGACGATGGCACGTCCGAGGTCCGTCCATGCAGTTGTTGATTTCCATCGATCGCAAGGATGAGCGGCCGCTGCAATTGCAGCTCTACGAAATCATCCGCCAAATGATCTTGAGCGCGACACTCAAGGCCGGAGAGCGATTGCCCTCGACGCGAAGCATCGCAGAGCAATTGCATGTGGCCAGAAATACCGTCGTTCTCGCCTACGAGCGTTTGATCGCCGAGGGCTATATTACCTCGCAGATCAAAGCCGGGACCTTCGTCAACGACAGGCTTCCCGACGCGAGCGTATTGGTGCGCAACGCCCATACGGCGGTTGTCCCGACCGGGAAGCGCATTCGGCTCGGCAAGATCCCGAGCTTCGTCGGTCGCTCGCCTGAACTTTGGCGCGAGCGATCGATGCGCCCGAAATTCGATTTTTTTGTCGGCCGGCCGCATCCCAAAAGCTTTCCCACCCATTTCTGGCAAAAGTCGCTCACGCAACATCTTACCTATGCGCGCGGCGCGATGACGGAATACGGCGATCCGCGCGGCCTTCGCGCCTTACGGGAAGCCATTGCCGATCATCTGCGCGCGACGCGCGGGATCGACGCGGTTCCTGATCAAATTATCATCACCGCTGGCATTCAAGGCGCGCTCAATCTATTGGCGCGGGTTTTCCTCAGCGGCACGGCGCAATCGGCCGTCGCGGTTGAAAATCCATCCTATCAGGGCGCGGCATTCTTATTCGGCAGCTATGGCGCGCAAATACATCCAATTCGTATCGACGAGAACGGCCTCGATGTTTCCGAGCTCGAAGGCTTTCTCGGCAATCTGATCTATGTCACGCCCTCGCATCAATTTCCGACCGGCTACACAATGAGTCTCGATCGCCGGCTGCACCTGCTGGATTGGGCCTATCGTACCGGCAGCTATATTATCGAAGATGATTACGACAGCGATTTCCGCTACGACGGGCCGCCCTTGGTGGCGCTCGCCGGCCTCGATCGACGCGGGCAGGTGATCTATCTCGGCACGTTTTCGAAGTCGATCGGCGCGGCGATTCGGATTGGCTATGTCGTCCTGCCGCATCATCTGGTCGACCAGGCGCGTATCGTCAAGGCGCTGCTCGACAATTGCTCGCCTTGGCTTGAGCAAGCCGTCATTGCCGATTTTCTCAACGAGGGTGCGTTCCTTCGTCATCTGCGGCGTATCCGGCGTTCCTATATGGCGGCGCGCGATGCCTTGGTGGAGGAAATCCACGACCGCTTCCCAGGAAGTCTTTTGTCCGGCACCGAAGGCGGAATGCATATGATGTGGATGGTCCCCCGAGATCTGCCGGATCCCGACGAAATCCAACGTCGCGCGCTCGCTTGCGAGGTCGGGCTCTACCCGCTGCTGGCGTCGGCGGCTTTCGAATACGGCAAGGCGAGACGTTTTCGCGACCGGGCGATCGTTCTCGGATATACATGTCTTTCGGCGGAAGACATCCGCGAAGCGATCAGCCGCGTTGCAGCCGCTCTCAAAACACGTCGGACCGCTCGGACAGGGCAATTGTCGAGGCACAACGGCGACCGCGAGGATAAAGCGGCGCGTCGAAATTAGGCGCGCTGGTCAAGAACCGCGCAACGACGTCAAATGCAGAGCCGCAGAAGGTAGCTGCGTCGATCGAGCGCATCTGCATAATCATTTATCATTTCTGCCGCCAAAGTAATCGAACGTGAGTTTTGTACATACAGAATCGCGCATGAAATGTGCGAAATCCTGGCCCCATCGGAATCGACGCAACAGGATCTAGGTATCCGTTGCGATGTCGTTCCAAACTCAACCTCATGGCACTGATCGAGGCATGCGACTTGCAATCCGCGAGACGGCCTCAAGAGAAGTGGTCTGAACTCTTGTCAGTATCGGCCGGGGTTGAATCGTGACGAATGCGACAGCGTGCAAAGTCTTCGAATGCTGCTGACGCATCGGATCATTCGACGCCGGATACCTGCAATGACTTTGGAATGAATAGGTGTCGAATGTCCGAACTTCGTCGAAACAATCTGTCTCTCGTCGAGGCGGTAGGCCAATCGGTCTGCAGTCTTTCCCCAACCTTTACGCCCGCCCTGGGTGTGGCGGTCGTCGGCGGCATGGCCGGCGCGAATTCCTGGCTCGTCTATCTCCTCGCGACGATCAGTGTCACGATCGTCGGGATTAACATTGCAAAACTCGCCAAACGCATTCCCGCCGCAGGCTCGTTCTTTCTTTATGTCTCGCGCACGCTTGGGCCGTCGTGGGGACTTCTCTCGGGCTGGGCGATGCTCGCCGCCTATCTCTTCACCGCGGTGGCGCTGACAGTGGCGACATCGATCTTCTTTAAAGACTTTTTCGGGGCCATCGGCGTGAAAATCATGCCGCCCGATTTCGTCATTTATATCGCCGTGTCGGCGTTGATCTTTGTCCTCGCCTATCGCGACGTGAAGCTCTCGACGCGCTTCGGCTTGACGCTGGAGGCGCTCTCGGTCGGTGCGATCATCGTCGTCTGTTTCCTGATTTGGAAATCCGTCGGCTTCAAGATCGACATGGCGCAAGTTCACCTCTCCGGCGCCTCGTTCGGTACGATCGCCCCGCCGATCGTATTTGCCATTTTCTCCTGGGTCGGCTTCGAGAGCGCTGCGACCTTGTCAAAGGAAATCCGCAATCCGGAGGTCGTGGTGCCACGCGCCATTGTCGCGACGGCGATCGTCGTCGGCGTTTTCTTCGTCGCTACCACGGTGATCATCGCCATGGGCTTCCACGACGACGCCGGCAAGCTTGGTGCCAGTGCGGCCCCGCTGTCCGACGTTGCCGCGGCGTCGAATCTCGGTGGTATGGTTGTCACCTTCATCTACTTTGCCGCGATGATCAGTTGCTTTGCCTGCTCGCTCGGCCAGCTCACGGCCTTCGCTCGGATGCTGTTCTCGCTCGGACGGTACGAATTCGTGCACCGGTCGATGGGCGCCGTCCATGAAAAGCACGCGACGCCGTATTTCGCGGTGGCCGTGGGCACCGTCTTGAATGCCGTGCTGTGCATCGCCTTCGCGCGGGCCGGGGAGACGAACCTCGTCGGCTATTTCGGCACGATTGCCACCTTCGGCTTCATCTTCGTCTATCTCCTGTGCTCGATCGCGGCGCCGGTGCTTCTCTATCGGGAAGGCAATCTCACGGCCGGCACGGTGATCCTGGGCGCCCTCGGCGCGGTGTCGATGGCGCTCGCCTTTTTCGGCAGCGTCTATCCGGTGCCGGCGGTGCCCTACAATTACTTCCCCTGGGGCTTCTTGGCCTACATGCTGGCCGGCGCCGTCTGGTTCTTCGTCCTGAAGACGCGGGCGCCGAAGGTCTTGCAGGGGATCGAGCACGATCTCGAATCCTTGGGCACGATCGAGGCGGCGACGACGCCGCTGAGCGCCTTGGGCGTCGGCGCCGAATAAGCGCCTTCAAAGGCGGGCCGCCTCGGCGGCCCGCTTTTGCTTGACCGGCGCAAAGCCGTGGCGATGGTTGAGGGGGCGGTTGACCCTCGGCAGCGGCGCCGCTACCGCAGATGACACGATAGACCCTCCATGGGGGCGGACCGCGTTTCGCGCCCCAGCCTCCTTCGTGTCCATCTCGGGGTTCGCGCTATGCCGATCCGCGGCGACGTCATCCATACGATCAATTTCTTCCAAGGCGCTTTCACCATCATCCTGGCGCTGGCGCTTGGCGAAGCGCTGAAATCCTTCGCCAGCGACGACCAGAGCCAGCCGCTGCGCTGGGAGCGCGCGCCGGCCTTGCTGGCCTTCATGATCATCTTCTTTCAATTCTTCGAGAGCATGGCCGAATATTTCTACTCGGCCTATCTCAGCCCGAAGACGGCGCTGACCTTCGTTCCCGGCTACCTGCTCTTCGACAGCATCATGTTCCTGCTGCAAGGCTGCTGCTTTTTCACCATGTCGCGGTCGCTGGCGCCGCACCGCTGGCAGCGCTTCTACGGATCGATCCTCGTGCTCATGCTGATCGACATCGCCTGGACGGCGGTCAACCAGGTCCGCGGCGTGCATGTCGGCGCCTGGCTCGCGATCGACATCGCGACCGTCGTCGTCATCTTGCTCATGATGGCATTCGAGCGCGCCAAGCCAGACTCGATGCGCCCGAGCTACATCGGGCTGGCGCTCATCATGATCACGTCCGTGCTTGCCTATTGGCTCGAACACGACATGTATTTTCCGGGGGCGTGAGGCAGAGTACGAATCGCATTCCGGCAGGCGCTCGGCAGTGACGGCGTTGCAATGATTCGAGCGTCGCGTTTGCCTCTGCTAGATTCGGCGTCGCGCCTCGGCCAGCGCCGATGCCCAGCGGGATTCGGACTCTTCTCCCTCGGGAACGGCAAAAAGGTTGCATAGCCAATCGACGGATTTCAACGCGCTTGCGTTCATCGGATGGCCGAGCGGAAATTTTTGCCCCGATAGATCGTCGACGTAATAAAGCTTGTACCCGCCGAGCAGGCTTGGAAACGCTTCCAAGGATTCGCCGCTTTGCGCGGCGGTCGATGGATTATATTCGAAGTGAATCGCCGGCCGGTCCGGCCGCGACAGCAATGTATCTGCGCCGCGCAAGACCGACTGTTCGCTCCCCTCGACATCGATCTTGATCAAAGCCGGGCGCGCGCCGGAACTTAATTGAAATTCATTCAAGGTGATCCCGACGGCATGGGTGAGATAGTCCCCGATGTTTTTGTTGAGCCCGTTCGGCGTAACCTGCGAGCAGAGCGATTTTTGTTTGGAATAGGTGAGTTGGGTCGGCCCGGCCTTATCCCGGACCGCGGCCGGAAAAGGAAAGACCTTTTCCTGCAAGCCGAGGCGGCCTACGGCGCTCGCGAGCGCGGCAAACGTCGTCGGCACGGCCTCGAAGGCATAGATCCGCACCGGCCGATCGGCGAGCATTTGGGCGAGCTGACAGGAAAAGAAGCCGCTGTTCGCGCCGACGTCATAGACGACGGCTTCGCTGCGCTCCTGCCGCAACCAGGCCGCGCAGAGCTCCAGCTCCTTTTGGTAGGCGTCGCGAATATAAAACGGATGTTCGGCGAGATCGCCGATCTGGCAGACGAACGGATAGCCGAGCCCGCTCTTGCTTACGATCTGCCGGATGCCGATGGCCTTGAGACAGCGCAGCCAGGCGAAGCGCAACCCCACCTTGACCAAGGAAATCTCTGCGAACCCCGCCGGATCAAGGTCGCCGGCCGATCCGAGAATCACACGGCCGCTGCGTTCGATGATCCATGCTTTCGCATCACCGGCATACTGGCTAAAACGCTTGGCCTTCGCCTCGGAATAGAGATCGCTCATGATCGCAGCTCATCCCGGAATGGCATGCCGGTCAAGCCTTTGATGCCATGCCGCGGCCGCAGTTCGCAGCCGCTATCCGGAAGCGCTCAACTTTTTGTCCTAAAAAGAAAAACGCCCCGAACTGAGTTCGAGGCCGATCCCGCGCATGTTGGCGCCTGGCTTGCGATCGGCATCGCCACGGTGATCTTGCTCATCATGGCGTTCGAGCGCGGCAAGGCCCGTCGATGCGTCCGAGATTGTCGGGCTTGCGCTGATCCTGATCACGTCGGTGCTCGCCTATTGGCTGGAGTACGACATGTATTTTCCACGGACGTGAGGCCTGATCTTGGGCGGCGTGTAATGTTCGGGGGCCCATCCGGAATCGGTGCCGTCAGTTCTAGCGGCGACCTCTCAAAGCAGTCCAACTCGGTTTCTTTGGATTGCGGGAGGGCATTTCCTGTCCCGTAATGATGACAGGCACGCGTCGCATAGCAATCGTCTGACCGGAGAGTTTGACGAAACAATCCATAAAATGGGTTCCTCGATAGGCTGAAGTTTCGCTCGCTTTCAATCCCTCCCTTTTTACATGCCCCAAATCATTCACCTGTTCGGCCTCTGGCCCTTCGTTCCGTACCATCCAAACGATTTTGCTATTTCGAGGCAGGTCAGGCGAATTAATAATCTCAAACTCGATATCGCAATTTTTTGGAATTGGCCCTATTCGGTTCATGTCTGTGAAAGGCTTGGCAAAAACGTTATTTCTCGACTTAGCAGTTACTTTGATTTGTGGCATTGTGACGGGAACAGGAAGATTCCTCGATTTTTCGAGAATAGTATTTGTATCCTCTGGTAACGGAAATAAATATTCAAAAGCTTCCTGCCAGATATCGGCTGCGTTCCACTCAGATTCGGCAGCGGCCGCGCGGTGAGCGATGTCCCAAAGGATATCAAGCTCTTTTTGAAATGCACTCATCTCTGCGGCGGAAAGCCGTACCAAATTTTCCGACGAGTTAATGGGATTGAGCACCACTTGATCGTTGTTCAATCGATCAATTATTGAATCAATGATGTCGCGTAGCGTCTCATCGTCTGCCCCGATATTCTCTGAGCCCAAAGACTCAGCCGCCTCGGCGACGAGAACGGTCAGCAAAATTGAGGACGGGCGCTTTTTGATATCTTGAAACTTCAAAGCAGCCCATACTTTCATATATCTTACCTGACGCCGTACTTTTGCTCTTGTTGCGTCATCAAACAAGTCCTTAAACCAAAGATAAATAGCCTTAGGATCGCTAGTTTCCCAGCCTTCCTCCGTCGCTAGTGCGCGGGCATCTTTCGAGTCGTCGAGATGGTAACTTGGGACATCGATGTGAAAGTTATTTTGGTAGCGGATTCGACCACATCGAGGCTTGGGGTCGCAAACCTCGATTACGTCCTCTGAATCATCGTTAGCGTAGGCTAAAAGGCTATCTTGGATAAAGGATTTCAGCGTAGCGGGGCTGTGTTTTCCGTCAACAGGTCTACCTTCCCACTGAAAGTAAATGCCAAGATCAATGTCAAATTCCTCGCCTTTTCGAACAGGCCTAATTTGCGTGCCGAACTTATATGAGCCCTGTAGCCAGCTTCGAAGCGCATATCCGCTACGCTCCTTCAAGTCTGTGATGAGATGCCTAGCAAGGGCGTTCCAGCGATCTTGTTGCTCGTCAAATTGGTCATTTGAAGGAGTGCTGCGGCGATGCAGAGTTTCTTTCTCGCTATCATTCGAACTGAAGAAAAGAGATGAAGCGGCGCCCATTGTCAGAGTCCGTTATTGAAAAACACAGGCGTAGCCGCGTTGTGTAGGAAGAAGCTTTGAAGTTGGGCGTTATTGATGTTTTCCTGGACGGTACTTGCCGCAAGTGCACGGACGGTTTTTTGTGCGTCCTTAGTCGCGACGTCAAGCGCGAGATGTCGTTCTTGCTCTTTGGATTGCGAAGCATCCAAACGCAAATAGCGATTTCCTAGTCGATGCCCCATCATGTAGTTTACGGAATGCTGTTGTGAGGCAATCATAACGTTCACTAGACGTTGATCGGTGAGCCAGCCCAATAAACCGAGTCGGCGCCCATGTGCGTGAGCAAACGAAAATTGCGATGTCGTGGTGCCGATACTGAGTACATGAATGTTTCCGACTTTCTGACTCAAAAAGTGCTCTGCCTCATGTAACGCTAGTAAGTCAGGAGAGTTCGCATACAGGCCGCCATCCGCAAACAGCTCATCGTTAATTTCCGCAATCGGGAAATAGGTTGGCGCTGCTGACGTAGCCAATGCAACATCGACCACGTTTCTTTTCGGATCGACGCGAAAATCCGGATGATGACCGGTTTTGAAAATCTGAGGAAGGCCTTTGGAGAGGTTGACCGCGGGGACTATTACAGGATGCTTCAAATCGGCCATTTTTGTTGTTACGCCAACGATTTCGGTGATGGTGTCATGTAGATTTCCATCGTCGTATTTAGGTCGGAGGGCGGACCTTCCAATATCCAATAGTGAATCGAAAAACGACGAAGGCGCGGCACGATTTGAGAAGATAGTGGCCCCATGTTTTTCAAAAGCCGCTTGGATGCGCTTTGCGGGAACTTCATTTGCCAAACCGAGAGCAATAATACCGCCGACCGAGGTTCCAGCTAATAATTCGAAGCTTTTCGCGATCGGCGCTTCGTAGATCTCTTCAAGCCTCGCGAGTACGGACACTGTGTACAGCCCGAGAAATCCACCTCCGCTAAGCGAAAGAATGTTGAATCTCTCGGGCATCGCCTAATCCTGAAGTGCCAGGCAATTATTTCGGGCGCGATTGATTGATCAAGTGAGTGATTCGTCTAGCTACACCCCGTCGTCGCGCCGCAGGTGTCGCATTTCAAGCATGTCCCGTTGCGAACCAAGGTGAAGTTGTTGCATTCGGGGCAGGCTTCGCCGGTATAGCCTTTCATCCGCGCCTCGCTGCGCCGGTCGGCAACGCTCGTCTGTTCGGTGGCGACCGACCAGTCGAGCGCGTCGAGTTCGGCCTCGATCTCGTTTTCGAGATTCTTCTTCAGCGCCGTCGCCGGCGCGCCGCCGGCCGATTGCACCAGCATCAGCTTGTCGGCCTTGTTGCGCACGAAGCCCTTCGAGACATAGCGCGAGCTTTCCGGCGCGCGGCTCTGCGCCTCGCCCTTGCCGATCACGTCATGGCCGATGTCGCTTTGGTCGATATGGGCGAGATCGTTGCGGCCGAGATAGGAGATGGCGAGTTCGCGGAACACATAGTCGATGATCGAGGTCGCGTTCTTGATCGCGTCATTGCCCTGCACGAGGCCCGCCGGCTCGAAGCGGGTGAAGGTGAAGGCATCGACATATTCTTCGAGCGGCACGCCATATTGCAGGCCGACGGAGATGGCGATGGCGAAATTGTTCATCAGCGAGCGGAAGGCGGCGCCTTCTTTATGCATGTCGATGAAGATTTCGCCGAGCCTTCCGTCGGCATATTCGCCGGTGCGCAGATAGACCTTGTGGCCGCCGACGACCGCCTTCTGCGTATAGCCCTTGCGCCGGTCGGGCAGGCGCTCGCGCTCGCGCAGGCGTTCGACCCGCTCGACGATGCGCTCGACGATCTTCTCCGCGACGGCGGTGGCGCGGGCCGGGACGTTGGCGGCGACGAGCGCCTCGACGGCCTCGTCCTCGTCTTCCTCCTCGTCGGCGATCAACTGGCTGTTGAGCGGCTGCGAAAGCTTCGAGCCGTCGCGATAGAGCGCATTGGCCTTCAGCGCCAGGCGCCAGGAGAGCATGTAAGCCTCCTTGCAATCCTCGACGGTGGCGTCGTTCGGCATGTTGATCGTCTTCGAGATCGCGCCGGTGATGAAGGGCTGCGCCGCCGCCATCATGCGGATATGGCTCTCGACCGAGAGGTAGCGCTTGCCAATCCGCCCGCAGGGATTGGCGCAATCGAAGACCGGATAATGCTCCGGCTTCAGATGCGGCGCGCCTTCGACCGTCATCGCGCCGCAGACGTGCAGATTGGCGGCTTCGATATCGGCCTTGGAGAAGCCGAGGAAGGTCAAAAGATCGAAGCTCGGATCGTCGAGCTTTTCTTCCGGCACATGCAGGGCGTTGACCAGGAAGTCGGCGCCGAGCGTCCATTTGTTGAAGACGAATTTGATGTCGAAGGCCGAGGCCAGGGCCTTTTCCACCGCCTCGATCTTGGCGTCGGTGAAGCCCCTGGCCTTGAGGCTCGTCGGATTGATCGCCGGCGCTTGGCGCAGCGACGCATGGCCGACGGCATAGACCTCGATTTCGGCGATCTCCGATTCGCGATAGCCGAGCGCACGCAGGCCTTCCGGCACGGCGCGGTTGATGATCTTGAAATAGCCGCCGCCGGCGAGCTTCTTGAATTTGACGAGGGCAAAGTCCGGCTCGATGCCGGTCGTGTCGCAATCCATGACGAGGCCGATCGTGCCGGTCGGCGCGACGACCGAGACCTGCGCATTGCGATAGCCGAATTGTTCACCGAGCGAGACGGCCTTGTCCCAGGCGGCGACGGCATGCTCGCCCAGCGCTGACTCGGGCAGGGCGCTGCGGTCGAGCGGTACCGGCGCGGTTGCGAGCTTTTCATAGCCCGCGGCCTCGCCCCGCGCGGCGCGGCGGTGGTTGCGCATGACGCGCAGCATCGGCTCGCGATTGTCGGCGAAATGGGCGAAGGCCCCCAATTCGCGCGCCATCTCGGCCGAGGTCGCGTAGGAAATGCCGGTCATGACCGCCGAGAGCGCGGCGCAGATGGCGCGGCCTTCGTCCGAATCATAGGCGATGCCGGAGGACATCAAGAGGCCGCCGATATTCGCGTAACCGAGGCCGAGCGTGCGGTATTCGTAAGAGAGGCGGGCGATTTCCTTCGACGGGAATTGCGCCATCAGCACCGAGATTTCGAGGACGACGGTCCACAGCCGCACCGCATGTTCGTAGGCTTCGATGTCGAAGACCTTCGTCTGCGGATCGCGGAACGGCAGCAGGTTCAACGACGCCAGATTGCAGGCGGTATCGTCGAGGAACATATATTCGGAGCAGGGGTTCGACGCGACGATCGGGCCGGCCGCCGGGCAGGTGTGCCAGTCGTTGATCGTCGTATGATATTGCAGGCCGGGATCGGCGGAGGCCCAGGCGGCATAGCCGATCTTCTCCCACAGATCGCGCGCCTTCAGCGTCTTGTGGGTCTTGCCGTCGGTGCGGCGGATCAAGGTCCAGTCGCCGTCGCGATCGACGGCGCGCAGGAAGTCGTCGGTGACGCGCACCGAATTGTTGGAGTTCTGGCCGGAGACGGTGAGATAGGCCTCGGAATCCCAATCGGTCGTATAGGTATCGAAGGCGATGTCCTTATAGCCCTGGCGCGCGAACTGGATGATCTTCTTGATCATGCCGTCCGGCACCGAGGCTTTGCGGGCGAGCTTGATCTCCCGCTTCAGCGCCGGGTTCTTCTCCGGCTCGAAGCAATCGCCGTTCGGGCCTTCGCAATTGACGCAGGCACGCAGGATGGCCTTCAGTGCCTTCTTGACC
>NZ_CANSHK010000004.1:0-105213 GCF_947646745.1 uncultured Methylovirgula sp.
TCCTCCTCGCGTTCGCGGGCACCCGACAAGGCGCGGGCGCGGGCCTCTTGCTCTTCCTCGGTCAGGGTGCGCAGCACGACGCCGCTGCCGCCGCGCGCTGTCTGGCGCTGCGGCTCGGGGCGCGTGCGCTCCGGCTGGGCGGGATGGTGCGGCGTGCGGGCCTGCGCCGGCGGATTGGGTGCAGGTGCTGGCGCGGCAGGAGGCGCCGGCGCATGCGTCTCACCCGGTCCAAGCGCCCGGCGTTTCACCTTTTCGACGACGACCGCCTTGGTGCGGCCGTGCGAAAAGCTCTGCCGCACGATCCCCGATTCCACCGGTCGTTTCAGCGACAAGGTTTTCGACGGGGCGACGGTCAGTGTGCTGTCGCCAGGGTTTTTCGAGTCAGTCATTCGTTCCCAATCCGGGCCAAGGCCCAATCCAAAGCTTAAGCGAGATCATAACCAAAAGCCGGCGCTAAGGCCGGCTCGGCCCCGGTGCCCTGCGGCCGCAAGCGGGGCCTGACAGCGGGGCCTGACATGGCTCGCGTCGTCCGCGAGGCGCCCTGCCGGGCGGCTTTTCATCCGTCTATGTCGTTTTTCCCAAGCCCACCTGCAAGGCAGGATCGGGATGCTATCACGTTTAAGCCGCTGTTACCTCATGCTTGTATCGGCCGGGGCCGAAAATCCGCCCTCGGCCAGCGTCTCTGCGTTTGCGACCGGGGAAAGATAAAGTTCCAGCCGCCGGCATTGCGAAAGGAAGCTCTCGGCCAGCGTGCCGCGCGTGAGCGCAGCATGTACCACATTTGCGCCGCCGAGTGCCAAGCTCAATTGCGCCTCGGTGAAGAGATTAATTTCCGGAACCTCGAGCGCGGCGCGGCGCAAAGCCTGGCGCAACTTGCGGCTGCCGTCGGCGCTGCCGTCGCTCGCGTTGATCAGGGCCGCCATGGTGCCTGCCTGGGCCGCGGCCTCGACCTTGGCGAAGCCCGAGACGCTCAGGCCAGCCTTCTTGGCCAGCGAGAGGGTCTGCAGGCAGTCCCGCTGCATCAGCGCCGCAACTTCGTCCGGCAAAGCCTCCGAAACCTTCACCTCCGCCTTGAAGCCGCGGGCGAAGGCTTTTCGTTTGACCGCCTGGGCGACCGTCTTGGCGTCGGCCGTCACCCAGACGCCGCGGCCCGGCAGCCTGTGCCGCAAATCCGGCACGACGGCGCCGTCGGGTGCCCGGACGAAGCGCAGCAGGCTCTCCGGCGCGCCCTTCGCCCGCGTGACGATGCAGGTTCGCTCGGATTGAAGCTCGGCTTTGCTGTCTCGGCCCAATCCGCCGCTCCTATTCGTGCTCCGCCGGGGCTGCCTCGGCCGCCTCGGCCTCCGGCGCACGCAGCGCCGATTCGTCGATCCAGCCGGCTTTGACGCGCGCCTTCATGATCAGCGTCTCGGCTTCGTCGCGGGACACCTCCATCCCGTCGAAATAGCCGAGATGCTTGACCGTCTCGTTGTCCTTGCGCTCGCTCCAGCCGGCGAGATCGTCGGTCGCGCAACCGGCCAAGTCCTCGACAGTCTTGACGTCGTTCTCGCCGAGCTTCACCAGCATGGCGGTGTTGAGGCCGTCGATTTCGCGCAATTCATCCGCGACGCCGAGTTCCTTGCGCTTGGCTTCGAGCTCGGCTTCGACCTTGGCGAGATGCTCGCGCGCCCGGTTCTGGATCTCCGCCGCCGTGTCGGCGTCGAAGCCCTCGATCGAGGCGAGTTCGGACGGCTCGACAAAGGCCAGTTCTTCCACCGAACGGAAGCCTTCGGAGGCCAGCAATTGGCCGACGACTTCGTCGACATCGAGCGAGTTCATGAAGGTGTTGGTCCGCTCGACGAATTCCTTCTGCCGCCGCTCGGATTCCTCGGCCTCGGTGAGGATATCGATGTCCCAGCCGGTGAGCTGCGAGGCGAGGCGGACGTTCTGGCCGCGCCGGCCGATGGCAAGCGAGAGCTGATCGTCCGGCACCACGACTTCGATGCGCTCGGAATCCTCGTCGAGCACGACCTTGACGACTTCGGCCGGCTGCAAGGCGTTGACGATGAACGTCGCGGCATCGGCCGACCAGGGGATGATGTCGATTTTCTCGCCCTGCAATTCGTTGACGACCGCCTGCACGCGCGAGCCGCGCATACCGACGCAGGCGCCGACCGGATCGATCGAGGAATCGCGCGAGATGACGGCGATCTTGGCGCGCGAACCCGGATCTCGCGCCACCGCCTTCACCTCGATCACGCCGTCATAGATTTCCGGCACTTCCTGGCGGAAGAGCTTGGCCATGAATTGCGGATGCGTACGCGACAGGAAGATCTGCGGGCCGCGCTGCTCGCGCCGCACGTCATAGACATAGGCGCGGACGCGGTCGCCGGGACGGAATTGCTCGCGCGGGATCATCTCGTCGCGGCGGATGGTCGCCTCGCCGCGGCCGAGGTCGATGATGACATTGCCATATTCGACGCGCTTGACGACGCCGTTGACGATCTCGCCGATGCGGTCCTTGAATTCCTGATATTGCCGGTCGCGCTCGGCCTCGCGCACCTTCTGGACGATCACCTGCTTCGCCGATTGCGCGGCGATGCGGCCGAAGTCGAAGGGCGGCAAAGTCTCGGCGATCCAATCGCCAACTTGCGCGGCCGGGTTTTTCTTGCGCGCTTCGGCGACGGTGATCTCCTTGGCGTCGTTCTCGATCTCGTCGACGACTTGCAGGAGGCGCGAGAAGCGCACCTCGCCGGTCTTCGGGTTGATCTCGGCGCGTACTTCCGTCTCCTGCCCATAGCGGGAGCGGGCGGCCTTCTGCATCGCGTCTTCCATCGAGGCCAGCACGATCTGCCGGTCGATCGATTTTTCGCGCGCGACCGCGTCGGCGATCTGCAGAAGTTCGAGCCTGTTGGCGCTGACGGCCATGAATTTTCTCCTTGCAATCCGGCGGCGCTTGCTCGGTGCCGGCGGCGGTTGGCTTTAGGTCTTCTTGGGTTTTGATTTCTTGTTGGCCGGCTTGCCGGCTGGCTTGGCCGCGGGTTCTTTCGGCCGGGCGAAACGGCCGGGGCCGCGCCGCGGCGGCGCCTCCGCATCGGCCGCACCCTGTGCCTCGGCCTGCTTTGCCGCGCGCAAAGCCGCGCGGATCAAAGCGTCCGTCAGGACGAGCTTGGCTTCGGCCATCTCCGCGAGCTTCAGCGAGACGTCCGGATTTTCGTCCGGCTTGGCGTCGGTGCGGCGCAGCCTGATCTGCGTCTCGGTCCCGTCGCCCTCGAGGCCTTCGAGAAGACCGCGAAAGCGTTTGCGGCCGCCGACCGGCGCGAGCATCTCGACTTTTGCCTCGTGCCCCAGCGCGCGCGAAAAATCCGAGGCGCGAACCAGCGGCCGGTCGATGCCGGGCGAGGAGATCTCCAGCCGATAGCCGCCGGGGATCGGGTCCTCGACATCGAGCACCGGCGAGAGCGCCTGGCTCAATGTCTCGCAATCCTCGACCGACATGCTGCCGTCCGGCCGCTCGGCCATGATCTGCACGGTCGCACCGCCCTGGGCCGAGAGTTTCACCCGCACGAGGCGGAAGCCGAAATCGGCCAACACTGGTTCGCTCAGCGCGGCGATGCGCGCGGCAATGCCGGTCTCCGACGTAAAACGCTTTTCGTCCAGCGTAGCGTGCAAGCTCGTCTCTTTGGCTGTGGCGGACGCTTGGTCCGTCCATAAAGCATTGATTTATATTGCTTTCTCAGCGATTCCCGGGCGCCCGGCCGGCGGCAATAAAAAAGAGCGGGTCCGGCGGGCGGCCCACTCTCAAAACCCGATCACCGGACGATGACCGCTATGAGAAATTACGCAGACAGATATACGACCTTTGCGGGATTTTGCAAGCTCGGGATTGCCTGGCGACCGGCTGATTGAACCGCGTTTTCTTTGCACGATCCGACACGATTGCCCAGGCGATTGCCCCAAGCGATTGTCCCAAGCGATCGTCGAATCCTTAATCGAGGGTCGGCCCTTGCGCCGCAAGACCCGCTGTCTATAGTCCCGCCGCTTCAAAACCCTCCGTTTCGAGAAGAAAATGTCCGATCCGAAAAAGATCAAGCGCGTCGTCCTCGCCTATTCCGGCGGCCTTGATACGTCGATCATCCTCAAATGGCTGCAGACGACCTATGGCTGCGAGGTCGTCACCTTCACTGCCGATCTCGGCCAGGGCGAAGAGCTCGAACCGGCGCGGCAGAAGGCGCTGCTGCTCGGCATCAAGCCGGAGCACATTTTCATCGAGGATCTGCGCGAGGAATTCGTCCGCGACTATGTCTTCCCGATGTTTCGCGCCAATGCGCAATATGAAGGGCTCTATCTGCTCGGCACCTCGATCGCGCGGCCGCTGATCGCCAAGAAGCAGATCGAGATCGCCCGCAAGGTCGGCGCTGATGCCGTGGCACATGGCGCAACCGGCAAGGGCAACGACCAGGTCCGCTTCGAACTCGCCTATTATGCGCTCGAGCCCGACATTAAAGTCATCGCGCCCTGGCGCGAATGGAACTTGACCTCGCGCACGGCGCTGCTCAACTTCGCCGAGCAGAACCAGATTCCGATCGCCAAGGACAAGCGCGGCGAAGCACCCTTCTCGGTCGATGCCAACCTCCTGCACGTATCGTCGGAAGGCAAGGTGTTGGAAGACCCGGCGCAGGACGTCCCGGATTATGTCTATTCGCGCACCGTCAATCCCGAGGACGCGCCGGACAAGCCGACGTTCATCGAGATCGAATTCAAGTCGGGCGATCCTGTCGCGATCGACGGCAAGGCGATGTCGCCGGCAACTTTGCTGACGCATCTGAATGCGCTTGGCCGCGCCAATGGCATCGGGCGGCTCGATCTTGTCGAGAACCGTTTCGTCGGGATGAAATCGCGCGGCATGTATGAGACGCCGGGCGGCACGATCCTGCTTGCCGCGCATCGCGGCATCGAACAGATCACGCTCGACCGCGGCGCCGCGCATCTCAAGGATGAGCTGATGCCGAAATATGCCGAGCTCATCTACAACGGTTTCTGGTTTTCGCCGGAGCGCGAGATGTTGCAGGCGTTGATCGACAAGAGCCAAGAGTTCGTCACCGGCACGGTGCGCGTCAAACTCTACAAGGGCTCCGTCGGCGTTGTCGGCCGGTCGAGTCCTTATTCGCTCTACGATCAGGATCTCGTCACGTTCGAGGACGGTGCAGTCGCCTATGATCATCACGACGCCGCAGGCTTCATCAAGCTTAATGCGCTGCGGCTGCGCACCGTCGCCCGGCGCAAAAGCAAAACGGCCAAGTGATTCTCTGACTCTCCCTCGGAGCCCTAAGCTATGCGATTTTGGCATAGCTTAGGGGCGCGAGGGCCTTGAGAGCGCGGGCTCACGCCCTCCGAGCCGGGCGTGTGCAGCGCAAAGAACAAGAATTGCCCTGAATAATTGGCTGAAACCGGCAATTCCCCTTGCGGTCTGGTTGCCTGGGCAGTGATTTTAGGTACTAGGGCAATGAGCCCGCGTGGTTCGCGCGATTCGATTGGAGAGAAAGCGATGCCGAGCGCACCGAAAAAGACTGCGACTAAAGCCAAGGCCCCGGCCCCGAAGAAAAAGACGGCGACCGTCAGCGCCTTCAACAAGCCGTTGACGCCCTCCAAGGAACTCGCTGCGATCGTTGGCGCCGAGCCGCTGCCGCGCACCGATGTGGTCAGCAAGGTTTGGGCTTACATCAAGAAGCACAAGCTGCAGAACCCGAACAACAAGCGCGAGATCATGGCCGACGACAAGCTGCATGCCGTGTTCGGCAAGAAGGCCGTCACCATGTTCGAGATGAACAAATATCTCGCCAAGCATTTGAAATAAGCGCGCGCCGAGTAAGCGCACGAAGACGGCATCGCCTCGCGCAGAGGCAATCCGGTTTCCGGATTGCCTCGTACCTGCGTCTTCGGCAGGGCCGGCTATAGCCGTGACAGAAAGCTTATGCGCGGGGCAAGCGCATAATTGAGCTGCACAAGCAGCATGAAGCCCAGCGCCCAATAGGTATTGATGATGCAAAGCGCAGCGCCGAACGCGTAAAGCGATTGCGCGCCGATGATACGGCGCCTGACGGCTTCATCGATCTCTTGGCTCACATCGGGTTTTCCAAGCCGGGTGCGGAATGCGTACACCCAGGCTACGTAGAGAATGACGCCAAGCAGCAGAATATTCAGCCAATAGGCGATCAGCGCGACGCGATAGGAAATGAACTCCGCCATCAGCGATGTCGAAAAAGGCATGAGCGACACCGCGAACAAAAAGGCGAGATGCAGCCAAGTATAATTGCGGTCGCTACGCTCGAGGTGGTTGAGCTGGGTTTGTTGGCCGACCCAGAAAATGCCGAGCGTGAGGAAGCTCATCAGATAGACAAGCACGCGCGGCGCCAGCGCGACGACCGCCTGCCACAGAGCGGCCTCGCTATGGATGTGCGCCGCCTCAGGGGTGTGCAAATCGAGCACCAGCAGGGTCATCGCCACGGCGAAGACGCCGTCGCTGATGGCCGCGAGCCGCTCGATGCTTTGCCCGGCGATAAGATTGTAGCGATTGAGCACGGCCGGATGTCCCGAATTTCGTCCGCAAGGTTTTGGCCTGTCCGCAACGGGGCTTCAAGGGCCGCGCAGTCCGCGCAGATGCGCGATGAGGCCGGCAGTCGAAGAATCGAGCATCGCCGTCGATGCTTGCGGATCGGCGACAAGCGGCGCGAGCCGCAGCGCCAATTCCTTGCCGAGCTCGACGCCCCACTGGTCGAACGGATCGATATTCCAAATGACCGACTGGACGAACACCTTATGCTCATAGAGGGCGATAAGGCGGCCGAGCGTGCGCGGCGTGAGGCTCTTATAAAGCAGCGTGCTCGACGGCCGGTTTCCGGAAAAGACTTTGTGCGGCGCCAGCGCCGCGATGGCGTCGCCGGCAAGGCCCTGCGCCGTCAGTTTCGCTTCGACCTCCGCCAAGCTGCGCCCCCTCATCAATGCCTCGCTTTGCGCCAGGCAATTCGCGACGAGGAGATGATGCTGTTTCGGATCGCCCGCGATGGACGTGGCGGCGAGGAGGAAATCGACCGGCACGATGGCCGTGCCCTGGTGGAAGAGCTGGAAGAAAGCGTGCTGCGCATTCGTGCCCGGCTCGCCGAAGATGATCGGCCCGGTCTCAATGTCGAGCGGCGCGCCGGCAAGATCGACGGACTTGCCGTTCGATTCCATCTCAAGTTGCTGCAGATAGGCAGGAAAGCGCGCCAGGCGTTGATCGTAGGGGATGACCGCCTGCGCTGCATAATCCCAGAAATCGCGATACCAGATCTCGATCAGCGCCATCAGTACCGGAATGTTTGCCGCGAGCGGCGCCGCGAGGAAGTGCTTGTCGATGTCTTCGCCGCCGCGCAGGAAATCCTCGAAGTTTTGCGTGCCGATGCCGATGGCGAGCGACAAGCCGATCGACGACCAGAGCGAATAGCGTCCTCCGACCCAGTCCCAAAACAGGAAGCGGCGATCGTCGCGAATGCCGAAGCTGGCGACCTCCTGAGCGGCGGTCGAGACGGCGCAGAACTGCGCGCTAACCGCGGTCTCGCCGAGCGCGTCGATCACGGCTTGCCGCGCCGCGCGCGCATTGGTCATCGTCTCCAGCGTGGTGAAGGTTTTCGAGCTGACGACGAAAAGCGTGCGCGCAAGATCGATCCGTTGCAGCGTGTCGGCGAGATCGGCGCCATCGACATTGGCGACGAAATTGAGATCAAGATGCGAAGATACGAAAGGCGACAGCGCCCGCGCCGCCATGGCCGGGCCGAGATCCGAGCCGCCGATGCCGATGTTGACGATATGAGCGAAGCGTTCTCCGGACGCGCTTTTCAATGCGCCGCCCCGTACCGCCTCGGCAAAAGCCAGCATTTTGCGGCGTTCGGCCAACACCTGCGGCATCACATCGATGCCGTCGGCAAACATGGGTGTGCCGCTCATATTGCGCAAAGCCATATGCAAGGCCGGACGGCGTTCGGTTTTGTTGACGATGGCGCCGGCAAAGAGCGCGTCGCGCCGCGCTTCGAGCCTTGCCGCGCCGGCAAGGTCGAGCAACAGTTTGAGTGTCGTCCGCTCGATGCGATGCTTGGAAAAATCGAACAGCAGATCGTCGAGTACGACGTGAAAATCGGTGAACCGGCGCGGGTCGTGCGCGAACAGGTCGGCGATCGTCATGTCGCCAATATCGCCATGATGCGCTTCGAGCGCATAAAGCGCCTCGGACAAGTCGGGAGAATCCATGGAAGATCGATCCGCTGGAAAACTGATTGGCTGATTTATCATGCAGCCGAACGAATTGCCTAAATGCGAATGCGTTCAGGCCGATAGCCGAGACCGACGAAACGCGCCGGCCAGCGCCGCAGCCAGGGAAAAAGCTTCAGCAGACGCAGAGGCCAGGGCGGCGTCAGCGGCGCGTCTGTGTGGCCAAGGACATTGGAGATGACCCGTTTCTGGACGAGGACCTGGAAGGCCTGGACAAGCTTGACGGCCGGCTCGCGCCGCTTTTGCACGGTCGCGAGCAGCGCGTCGCTCGGCGTCTCGCCGCGCGCGAGCACCGGGGCCAGGATGTTGGCTGCGGCGATCGCATCCTGGATCGCGAGATTGATGCCGACGCCCCCGACCGGCGACATGGCATGGGCGCTATCGCCGATGCAAAGGAGGCCGGGCTTGTGCCAGAGCGGCAATCGATCGACGGTCACCGTCAGCGGACTGACATTGTCCCAGCTCTGCAGCGCATCGACGCGGTCGGCGACGAAGGGTGCAAGACTGGCCACGTTGTCGCGCAGCACTGCGACGTCCGTCGCGCGGAGCGCCGCAAAGCCATCCTTGGGGATGACATAGCCGCATTGCCAATAATCGCCGCGGTTGATCATGACCAGGAATTTTCCCGGCGCCATGCGCCCGAAAAGCTCGGAGGGATCGCTGTCGCGCCGCTTGAGCCTGAACCAGAGCACATCCATCGGCGCGCCGATATCCTGCGGCTGGAAGCCGGCTTTGGCGCGGACGGTGGAATGGCGTCCATCGGCGCCGATCGTCAGTGCTGCCCTGATTTCAAGCGGCCCCTGCGGGGTTTGCGCCGTGACGCCGCCGACCTTGCCCTGTGCTTCGATCAGGCCTTCGACATCGGCCTGCATGATGAGCCGGAAATTCGGATATTTGGCCGCTTCGCCGGCGACGAAATTGAGAAAATCCCATTGCGGCATCAGGGCGATGAATTTGGCCCGCGTCGGCAGATGCGAGAAATCCGCGATCGGGAAGCTTTCGGTGCCGAATTGCGCGGAAAGCTGCGTCGCCTCCTGGTGCGGCAGCGCCAGGAATTGATCGTAAAGGCCGAGGTCGTCCATTGCCTGGAGCGTCGAGGGATGGATCGTGTCGCCGCGGAAATCGCGCAGGAAGTCGGCGTGCTTTTCGAGCACGATGGTGCCGACCCCGGCGCGGGCAAAGAGCAGGCCCGCCATCATGCCGGCGGGGCCGCCGCCGGCAATCACGCAACTCGTTTCGATCGTGTCCGTCATGCTGCCTCTCCCGCCCTCATCATAGGGCAGGAGCGCCGCGGCGGACAGGCTTAGGGCACGGCCAGAACCGGCGTGCCGATGCTCACCCGCTGGTAAAGATCCTCGACGTCCTCGTTATACATGCGGATGCAGCCATAGGAGGCGGCGGTGCCGATCGAGCGGCGCATGTGCCGTGTCGTCCCGTGGATCGCGACCTGGTAGCGCGAAAGCGTGATGGCGGCCGCGCCCATCGGATTGTGCGGCGAGCCGCCGGGGATGAATTTCGGCAATTCCGGATGGTCATGCGCGACGATATCTGGCGGCGACCAGTCGGGCGCCAGATATTTGCCCTCGACCGAGGCCGAGCCGAGCCAGGCCATGCCGCGCTTGCCGACGGCGATCGGATAGCGGATGGCGCGGCCGTCCCCTTCGGTGAAATAGAGCGCGCGCTGGTGCTGGCTGATGATGATTTCGCCGGCCGGATAGGCGGCCGAGAAAGGCACGTCGTGCCAAGCGGCACGTGCCGGCGCGGTCGCGCCGCATAGGCCGACTGTCAAAGCGAAAGCGAAAGCGAATGCGGCCGGCGCGGCGCCAGCCCTTTGACTCAAGGTGCTCATTACGCCCCTACGCGAACAAACTCGTCCACTGCGACCATAGCAAAGGTCGCGATGGCTTGAAGCGATTTCGGGGGGCAGCGTTAAAATCGCCTTGAGATGTGGCGCGATGGCCGCACGCGGGGTGCAGAAATCCCCTCTCCCGCGCGGGCGGGAGAGGGATTTGCTTAACCTTACATCGGATGTTTCTTGCGTTCGCGGATCAGGTCCTCGACCACGGCCGGGTCGGCCAGCGTCGAAGTATCACCCAGTGCATGGAACTCGTTCTCGGCGATCTTGCGCAGAATGCGCCGCATGATCTTGCCGGACCGGGTTTTCGGCAGGCCGGGCGCGAACTGGATAATGTCGGGCGAGGCGATCGGGCCGATCTCCTGCCGCACCCAGGCGACGAGATCCTTGCGCAGCTTTTCGCTCGGCTCATGGCCGTTGATCAGCGTGACATAGGCGAAAATGCCCTGGCCCTTGATGTCATGCGGGAAGCCGACGACGGCGGCTTCGGCAACGTGCATATGGGCGACGAGCGCGCTTTCGACCTCCGCCGTGCCCATGCGGTGGCCGGAGACATTGATCACATCATCGACGCGGCCGGTGATCCAATAATCGCCGTCCGCATCGCGACGCGCTCCGTCGCCGGTGAAATATTTGCCCGGGAAGGACGAAAAATAAGTCTGCACGAAGCGGTCGTGATCGCCATAGATCGTGCGCATCTGGCCGGGCCAGGAATCGGCGATGACCAAAATGCCCTCGGCCGCGCCCTCAAGCACTGCGCCGCTGCCGTCGACAATCTCAGGCCTGATACCGAAGAAGGGTTTGGTGGCGGAGCCGGGCTTGAGCGCATTCACGCCCGGCAGCGGCGTGATCATATGGCCGCCGGTCTCGGTCTGCCACCAGGTGTCGATGATCGGACAGCGACGCTCGCCGACGACGTTGTAATACCATTCCCAGGCTTCGGGGTTGATCGGTTCGCCGACCGTGGCGAGCAGGCGTAGCGAGGCGCGGCTCGTCTTCTTCACCGGTTCGTCGCCGGCGCCCATCAGCGAGCGGATGGCGGTCGGCGCGGTGTAGAAGATGTTCACCTTATGCTTGTCGACCACCTCCCAGAAGCGGGCGATCGACGGATAGGTCGGCACGCCTTCGAACATCAGCGTCGTCGCGCCGTTGGCCAGCGGCCCGTAGAGAATGTAGCTGTGGCCGGTCACCCAGCCGATGTCGGCCGTGCACCAATAGATATCGCCGTCGTGATAATCGAAGACATATTGATGTGTCATCGCGGCGTAGAGGAGATAGCCGGCGCTCGTATGCACGACGCCCTTGGGCGTGCCGGTCGAGCCCGACGTATAGAGGATGAAGAGCGGGTCCTCCGCGCCGACCGGGGTGACGGGGCACTCGGCCGATACCGTCTCCATCGCTTCATGCAGCCAGGTATCGCGGCCCGCTTCCCAATGGATCGTGCCGCCGGTGTGTTTGACGACGATCACGTCGTTCACGACGAAGGAGAGTTTCTCGAGGGCCGCATCGACATTGGCTTTGAGCGGCACTTTCTTGCCGCCGCGCAGGCCTTCGTCGGCGGTGATCAGCACTTTGGAGCCGCAATCGCGAACGCGGCCGGCGAGCGAATCCGGCGAGAATCCGCCGAAGACCACCGAATGGACGGCGCCGATCCGCGCGCAGGCCAGCATCGCATAGGCAGCCTCGGGGATCATCGGCAGATAGATCGTGACCGTGTCGCCCTTCTGGACGCCATGCGCCTTCAAGACATTGGCGAAACGGCAGACGCGCTCGTGCAATTGCCGGTAGGTGATGTGCTGCGAGCGGGCGGGATCGTCACCCTCCCAGATAATGGCGACCTGGTCGCCGCGCTTTTCGAGATGCCGGTCGATGCAATTGAGGGCGACGTTGGTGACGCCGTCCTCGAACCATTTGATGAAAACTTCGCCCGGGCCGAACGCGGTGTTCTTCACCCTGTTGAAGGGTTTGATCCAGTCGAGGCGGCGGCGGGCCGCATCGCCCCAGAAGCCGTCGGGATCGGTGATGGAGCGTTGGTAAAGCTCTTTGTATTTGGCCGCGTCGATGTAGGCGCGGCGAGCCCATTCCGCGCTCACCGGATAGACATGAGACTCAGACATACTTCCTCCCAGTGACTTTTTATGTGGCGGCCGCCAACGTCTTAATGGTGCATGGTCCTATCGGAAAAGCCTGCGGCTTTTCCGGAACATGCGCCAAGCGGGCCGCGCCGTCACTTCGCTTTGGCAATCGGTTTGGCGCAATTTTCCGGTTCGGCCGGACTAACGTCCCGCGCTGATTATGCGCCAGCGGCAGGCCTCGAACAAGGCAGCCGAATGGGGGAGGCGGACCGGCTTGCCTTTCAGGCCGCAAGATCACGATGCTTTCGGATCGAATCGATCCGAAATCATAAACGTGATCGATTCTAAGAGTTTAGAGCGGGATTTTTGCGAAAAACCGCGGACACTTTTTCGCATCCCGCTCAAGCGTCAGCGGCATTCGTGCGCCGCCTTGTCGAGGGCCTGCCGCAGGCCGGTGAGGGAATAGGTATCGGTCGTCATCTTGCCTCGGGTCGAGGCAGCCTTGACGACGAGTTTGGCATTGCGTCGGAGCGCGGCGACGAAATGGCCTTCCTCGGCGGGATTTTTGATCCAGGCATTCCGGCCCTTGGAGACGAGGTCGAAGGTGGTGCTGCCGACATCGGCCTCAGCCTCGCCGTCGTCCTTCATCGGAAAGCCCATGGTGATTGAAATCTCGTTGTGGATGTGCTCGCCCGGCCGGTTGGAGATGAACACATAGGCGGGGTCGCGCTTGAGTTTGGCGGGTTCACGGGTCTTCGGCTGGGCAAGCACGTAGCAGGTCTTGGAATCGCCGGCCTGAGCGACGAAGGCGCCCCAATCGCCGAAGCTGCCGACCTGGACCGGTTTGCCGCTATCGCCCTGGTCTTCGCCTGGCTTGGCCTTCTTGGCTTTCTTGCCGGCCTTTCGGCTCGCCTTGGCTTTCGCATGATGGCGCAGCGACCCGGTCGAATCGTCGGCGGCGGCGACAAGAAAGGGTTTTGACGTCAGCCCTTGGTCGTCTCTGGCGGCGTCTCCAGCGGCGTCTTGGGCGACGGCCGGGACGGCGGCAAAACCGCACGCCAAAAGAAGCACGGCCGTCAAAGCCAGGCGGGTCCTACGAATCATGTCCGGCAACATATCCTGTTTCAAGGCGGGGCGGCGAGAGCCGATCGTACGGCGGCGCATGAAACGGTCGGATCAGGGCAAAATTCCGGCTTTGCCGCGCCGCGACGGCCTGCGGTCAGAGCCCCACGCTTTTGGCCGCGGCGAGAATGATGCCCGGGCGATCCAGAGAGCCGCGCTGGAGCAGGACGACATAGCCTTCGTCGTCGCCGCGCAATTCGACCAGCTTCAGGTGCATCGGCGCCCCGTTCCAATCGCCGACTTTGTGAATGGCGCGAACCACATTGGTATAGGTGGCCCTATGGCCGGAATTTTCACCGCGCGAAATGAGCACGGTGCGCGATTTGGCGACGCGCAGGACATAGATTCCGGCAGGCCCGGCACCGCTGCCGATGTCGATTTGCAGAACGCCGTTGCCTTCGCTCAAATGGACCGGCACGCTCAGCGCGAGGCCGCCGCTTCTGCCCTCCGCCATGGCTCTGTCGATCGCCGGTTTATCGCTGCCGATGGTGTCGAATTCGCCGTCGACGATCGCCTCCGGCGTATAGACGTGCAGGTCGCCGCGCCCCGACGCATAAGCTTTCTGCCGGGCGGTGAATTCGGGGGCGGCAAGCGTATCCTTCCAGCCGATATAATCCCAATAATTGATGGCAAACGTCAGCGTCACAGTGTCCGGCTTGCCGGCCATTGCGGTGAGCAGGCGATCGGCGGGCGGGCACTTCGAGCAGCCCTGCGAGGTGAACAGTTCGACCACGCCTTGGATGTCGCCGGGCGTCGCAGACGCGGCATTCGCCGAGCCGGCCAGCAAGGCCGCGCACAGACATCCCCGACGGAAAAAATTGAAATTCTGCATGGGCCTAGGCCAATGTTTCCAATGATGAATCTAAAACAAGCCGGTCTCCGCGCCAGTCAATTCCCGGTGAAATTTGGCCGCGGGACTACACTTCAAAGTGAAGTTGAAAGTTCAAAAAAATTCGCATCGCCAAATGTCTTTTCGCGCGCTCTTCCTAGCCTGCGCGCTTGTGCATTGTGTTTGATAAATATCAACGGCTGCGCAGCGCCGCCAGCAGGGATTGGCTGGCGCGTCCGTTGGGCTTCATGCCGCTGCGGCGTTGAAAATCGGCGATCGCGTCCTGCGTCTTGTGTCCGAGAACGCCGTCAATCTTGCCGCCGATGTCATAGCCGTGCTGGATCAGCAGACGTTGGACCTCCCGCCGCCCGGCGCGCGAGAGCCCCGGATCGTTCGTCGGCCAGGGCGTGACGATGGGGCCGTGGCCGCGCAACCGGTCGGACAGAAGCGCGATCGCCAAAGCATAAGAGTCGGCGGCATTGTAGGAATAGATCGCATTGAAATTTCGGCTGACGAGAAAGGCCGGCCCGCGCGGTCCGGCGGGCAGGAACAGGCCATAGGCGCCGCCGCCCGAGAGCGGCGTGCCGTCAATATGAACGATGCCGCGTCCGGCCCAGGCGGCGAGCGGCTGCTTGGCGCGCCAATTCGACCGGCCGGCGAAACCCGGCGGCAGCTTCACCTCAAAGCCCCAGGGCAGGCCTGGCACCCAGCCGCTGCGGTGGAGATAATTGGCGGTCGAGCCCAAAGCATCCGGCACCGAATTGATGATATCGCGCCGCCCGTCGCCATCGAGATCGACGGCAAGCCGCAGGAAGACCGAGGGCATGAATTGCGTATTGCCGAAGGCGCCCGCCCACGAACCGTTGAAATGCGTGGGATCGGCGCCGCCTTCATTGACGATCTCCATCGCGGCGAGAAATTCGCGATGGTAATAGCTCGGCCGCATCGAATTGGAGCAGGCGAGGCTCGCCAGGGATTGCAGGACCGGCTTGTTGCCGAAGTTCTGGCCGAAGTTCGATTCAACGCCCCAGATCGCTGCGATGACATAGGGGCTGACGCCGAAGCGGCGCTCCGCAACGTCGAACCAGCGCTGCCATTTCGCCATTGCGGCGCGGCCATCGGCGACGCGTTCGTCGTCGACGAGCGCCGCGATATAGTCCCAGATCGGCGTGGTGAATTCGGGCTGCGAGCGTTCCGCTTCGAGGACGTCCGGATTGAAGGTCAGGTTGCGCGTCGCGGCTTGCGCGACCTGCGCCGAGACGCCATGCGCCTGCGCTTCCGCGGCCAAGCCTTCGACGCAGGCGCGGAAGTCGGCATAGGCGGGCGCGGCGGCGCAGGCGCCGCCCAAGAAACCGGCCGCGAGGGCGGCAACGAAAGAGAATCGCATCATGCGTCGAGTTTATCTCAAGCGAGCGCCGCAAGCCACGCCCGGGCGATCCGCCTCGCTCCCTGTTTCTCAATAACTTCACTTTACGCGCGGGACAGTTTACGTATCCTATCGCGCGAATGTGGCAGGGGTTTCGTGCGAATGCCGGCGCGCAGAACAATTTTGATATCGTCGATTCCTCTGCTTGCCGGTTTCATCCTCCTGTTCGTTGCGGCCATCAGCGCGGTTTTCCTCGCGGCGCAGGAACAGGAGATCGACACGCAGATCCGCCACACATTCGTCGTCAACGACGAACTGGAGCGCATCCAGACCCTGCTGATCGATGCGGAGTCAGGACAGCGCGGCTACCTGCTCACCGACCGGCCCAGTTATCTCGATTCCTATAATCTCGCGAAGCGGGCTCTCCCCGGCGAACTCGGCGCGCTTCAATCCGAACTGGGCGTGAGCCCGGCGTCGCAAGTCGACGAATTGCGCATGATCATCAGAGAAAAGCTGGCGGAACTCCAGAACACGGTCGAACTGCGATCCGACAGCAATCCGGCCGCGGCGCTCGCTGTCGTCAACAGCGACACCGGCCGGCGATTGATGCGTCGCATCCGCGAGATTTTAGCCGATATGCACGCAAGGCAGGAGAAATTCCTCGAAGATCGCTCGATCGAAGCGGCGCAGGTCAATAACAGCCGCCGGACCGTCCTCTTGGCCAGCGTTCTTCTCGTGATTGCGCTCGGCGTCGGGACGTTGATCGACAACCGCCGCCGCCTTCTCGCGCTGCAATCCGCCAACAAGAAGCTGCAAAATGAGGCGGCCGAGCGGCGTGCCGCGGAGACGCAGGTCCGCCAATTGCAGAAAATGGAGGCGGTCGGCCAATTAACCGGCGGCATCGCGCATGACTTCAACAATATGCTGGCGATCGTCATCGGCTCGCTCGACATGGCCCAGCGCAAGCTTGCCGGCGGCGATCAGGCCGGCGTTGCCAAATATCTCGGCCATGCCAATGAGGGGGCGCAGCGCGCCGCCGTGCTGACAGCGCGGCTGCTCGCCTTCTCGCGCAAAGCGGCGCTCGAGCCGCGGGTGTTCGACGTCAACCGGCTCGTCGGCGGCATGTCGGAACTGCTGCGCAGCACGATCGGGGAGCAGATCGCGATCGAGACGGTGCTTGCGGGCGGCCTCTGGCGGATCTTCGCCGATCCGGCACAAGTCGAGACCGTCCTGCTCAACCTGGCCGTCAACGCCCGCGACGCCATGCCGAACGGCGGCAAACTGACGATCGAGACCGCCAACACCTATCTCGATGAGCGCTACGCTGGCGCGCATAACGAGGTCGCGGCGGGCCAATATGTGATGCTCTCGGTCACCGACACCGGCGTCGGCATGCCGGCGGATGTAGTCGAGCGCGCCTTCGAGCCGTTTTTCTCGACCAAAGGCTCGGGCCGCGGCACGGGCCTCGGCCTCAGCCAAGTCTTCGGCTTCGTCAAACAATCGGACGGCCACGTCAAAATCTATTCGGAGCCGGGCGAAGGCACGACCGTGAAGGTCTATCTGCCCCGCTATGTCGGCCAGGCAACGGCCGTCGAGCGGGAAGGCGCGGGCGGCGCAATTCCGCGCGGCACCCTCGACGAAATTGTTCTCGTTGTCGAAGACGACCTCAAGGTCAAGCAGATGTCGATCGAAGCGTTGCGCGAACTCGGCTACAGCGTGATCGATGCGCAGACGCCGTCCGAGGCGATGCGGGAATTCAAGGCGCAGCCGCAGATCGCGCTCTTGTTCACCGACATTGTCATGCCGGAAATGACCGGCCGCGAACTCGCCGAGCGCATGACGGCGCTACGGCCCGGCCTCAAAGTGCTGTTCACGACCGGCTATACGCAGAACGCGATCGTGCATAACGGCATTGTCGATCCAGGCACCGCTTTCCTGCCGAAGCCGTTTACGCTCGATCAGCTCGCGCGCAAAGTGCGGGCGGTCATCGACGGCAAGGAATAGATCTGGCGGCGGCTTGCCCGGATAGAGGCGCCAAAATAAAAGCCCCGGCCGAGACCGGGGCTTTCCTGTTCGTTGTCGGGTTGCGCAAGGCAAGCCCGCAATGTCAGCGCAGGCGCTGAACCCCCGCAACGAGAGCGGCGGTGAGTTCCAGCGGCTTTGCGATCAGACATTGAGACACTGGATCACCTCCTTTCGATTGGTTGACGATGCGCCCTTATCGCAGGCGCGGCGCCCGCTGCCAAGCGATTAGCTCACCCGCGGCTGGGCGTGGCCGAGAACGACGACGCGCGTGCCAACCGGGGTCTGCGCGTAGAGGTCGATTACGTCCTGATTGATCATGCGGATGCAGCCCGAGGACGCATGCGTGCCGATCGACCAGGGCTCGACCGTGCCATGGATGCGGTAGAGCGTATCCTTGTTGCCCTGCCACAGATACATGGCGCGGGCGCCGAGCGGGTTGCCCGGGCCGCCATGCATGCCGAGACCGCTCTGCAATTGCGCCAGCTGTTTGCGCAACTGCGGCTCGCGGGCGATCATCTCTTTCGGCGGGTACCAGTCCGGCCATTCCTGCTTGGAATGAATTTCGGCGACGCCGGACCACATGAAGCCCTCGCGGCCGGGACCGATGCCGTAGCGCATGGCCTTGCCGTTCGGCAGGATATGATAGAGGTAGCGCGCGGCCGGATCGATGACGATCGTGCCGGGCTGCTCGACGGTCTGATAATCGACGAGCTTGCGCATGAAGCCCTTCTTGATCTGCGACAGCTTGACCGCCGGAACCTGGAAACTGCCGTCCTGGAAGCCGGCATACATCGCCTCGTAGTCGATCGGCCCGTTGCCGGCATCGGCTTGTGCGATCAGAGCCTCGGACGGGGCCGCTGCGGGCGGGCTGTTCGGCTGCGGCGGGACGGCGGCATTGGCCTCGAACCCTGGGCTCGACTGGCTCGTGACGCAGCCGGCGAGGGTCAGGGAAGCGCCAGCCGCCGCGGCGCTGGCCAAAAGATTGCGACGGGTGATGAAGCTCATGGAACTACCCTGCAAAAGTCAGTGAAACGCGCCGTGCGGCACCGGCTGAGCCGGCCCGTCAGTCAAAGGCCACGATGCGATACGTGTCTTAAAATTACGGCAAAAAGCGCGGCATGTTTGTGTCCTCCGCGCCACGGCGCGTCACTTTCCGGTCCCGGCCTCGCTAAGCGGCACCCATCTCCTCGAGCACGCGGGCGACAGCGGGGTGGGCGCGGCTCGTTTCGACATAGCGGGCGACCTTCGGATAGGCGCCGATCAGGTCGCGGTGCATCAGCGGTTCGACGACCCGCGGCACGCGGAAAAGCGCCGGCGCCAACTGGCAATCCGCCAAGGTCAGGTCCGCGCCGGCGGCGAACGGTTCGCCGCTCAACAGCCCTTGCAGGGCTGAGAGGCCGCGCACGAGGCGGGTGAGGCGGTTGGCGCCCTCCTCGCTATTGGGTGGCGCCTGGCTCAACTCGACCGTCTGCGCGGTGATGTGCAATTCGCCGATGCGCTGCAGCAGCCGGACTTGGGCGCGCGCCTCCGGATTTTTCGGCAACAGGGCCGGAACTGGAAATTTCTCTTCAAGATATTCCATGATCGCCGAGGATTCCGGCAGCCGCGCGCCGTCGCCGAGGATCAGGCAGGGGATCGTGCCGAGCGGATTGACGGCATGGTATTGCGCCGAGCGCAGGCCGCCGGGCGGGGCGACGATTTCGATGTCGAGCGACTTGGCATAGATGGCGATACGCACGGGCGCGGAAAACGGCGAGGAGTTTTCCGAGTAAAGCCGCATCGGCTCAGGGGCCCTCCGCCTCGGCCTGCTGCACGTCGAGCTTCAGCCGTTCCGGCCTTGGCATGGCGATAATGCTGTAGCCGGCATCGACGTAATGGATCTCGCCGGTGACGCAGCGGGCGAGATCGCTGAGCAGGTAAAGCGCGGCGCCCCCGACATCCTCGATCGTAATGGCGCGGCGCAGCGGCGCATGCAGCTTCTCGTAATTGAACATCGCCCGTGCATCGGTGATGCCGGCGCCCGCCAAAGTGCGCACCGGGCCGGCCGAGATTGCGTTGACGCGAATGCCGGCGGGGCCGAAATCCGCCGCAAGGTAGCGCACGCCGGCTTCGAGCGCCGCCTTGGCGATGCCCATCACGTTGTAATTGGGCATGGCCCGGGTCGCACCGCCGAAGGTGAGGGTGAGCAGGGCGCCGCCGTCCGGCATCAGCGCCGCGGCGCGCTTCGCCGCCTCGGTGAAGGAAAAGGCCGAGATCAGCAGCGTGCGCTGAAAATTCTCGCGCGTCGTATCGGCATAGCGGCCGCGCAGCTCCGCGCGGTCAGAATAGGCGATGCAATGGACGAGAAAGTCGAGCTTGCCCCAGGTCTCGGCGAGCGCCGCGAAGACGGCGTCCAATTCGGCGATATTCTCGACATCGCAAGGCAGCACCAGCGACGAGCCGAGGCTCTTCGCCAAGGGCTTGACGCGCTTGCCGAGCGCTTCGCCCTGATAGGTGAAGGCGAGTTCGGCGCCTTGTTGCGCCAGCGCGCTCGCTATGCCCCAGGCGATCGAATGATCGTTGGCGACCCCCATGACGAGGCCGCGCTTGCCCTGCATCAAGCCCGGCAGCGGATCAGGCATCGAGATGCTTGAAGACGAGCGAGGCGTTGGTGCCGCCGAAGCCGAACGAATTCGACAGCACGGCCCGCAGATGCACATTGTCGCGGCGTTCGCGCAGAATGTTCATGTCGGCGAAAGCCGGATCGAGCTCCTCGATGTTGGCGCTCTTGCAGATGAAGCCGCTTTGCATCATCAGCAGCGAATAGATCGCCTCATGCACGCTGGTCGCGCCCTGGGCATGACCGGTCAACGATTTGGTGGCGGCGATCGGCGGACACTTATCCTCGCTGCCGAAGACGGCGCGGATCGCCTCGATCTCTTTCAGATCGCCGATCGGCGTCGAGGTTGCGTGCGGGTTGATATAGTCGATCGGCACTTTGACGTCTTGGAGCGCCATTTTCATGCAGCGCACGGCGCCCTCGCCGGAGGGCGCGACCATATCGGCGCCGTCGGACGTCACGCCATAACCGGCGATCTCGGCATAGATTTTCGCGCCCCGCGCCTTGGCGGCCTCAAGCTCTTCGAGCACCAGGACGCCGGCGCCGGCGGAGATGACGAAGCCGTCGCGATCCTTGTCATAGGCGCGGGAGGCGACCTGCGGCCGGTCGTTGAACGACGTCGAGAGCGCGCCCATCGCATCGAAGAGCACGGTGAGCGTCCAGTCCAATTCCTCGCAGCCGCCGGCGAACATCCGCTCCTGCTTGCCGTAGCGGATCATCTCATAGGCATTGCCGATGCAATGGTTGGAGGTCGCGCAGGCCGAGGAGATGGAATAGTTCACGCCCTTGATCTTGAACCAGGTCGCGAGCGTCGCCGAGGCGGTGGACGACATGGCTTTCGGCACGGCGAAGGGACCGATCTTCTTCGGTCCTTTGGTGCGGGCGATGTCGGCGGACTCGACCACGGTGCGCGTCGAGGGGCCGCCCGAGCCCATGATGATGCCGGTGCGCTCGTTGGAGATTTCGTCGGGCGAGAGGCCGGCATCGAGAATCGCCTGATCCATGGCGACATGGTTCCAGGCGGTGCCGCCGCCGTGGAAGCGCATGGCACGCCGGTCGATCATGGGCTCGGGATCGAGCGTCGGTGCGCCATGCACTTGGCTGCGAAAGCCCATCTCGGCGTATTTGTCGGCCCTGACGATGCCCGATTTGGCCTCGCGCAAGGAAGCCAGCACTTCTTGGGTATTGTTTCCGATCGACGAGACAATGCCCATGCCGGTGACGACGACGCGTCTCATTCCAATCTCCTGCCTCAGACGGCTTGGCAGCCTGCAAACTTTGGGTCGGGCAATCGTGTGGGTTAGGCCGCCGATGGCGTTGCGGATTTGAACAGGCCGACTTTCAGATCCGTCGCATGATAGATACGACGCCCGTCGGCTTCCAGCCAGCCGTCGGCAATGCCGAGCACCAATTTGGTGTTGAACACGCGTTTCAGATCGACTCCGTAGATGAGCCGCTTCACGGTGGGCAGAACCTGTTCGGTGAACTTGACCTCGCCGACGCCCAGCGCCCGGCCGCGGCCCTGCAGGCCGAGCCAGCCGAGGTAGAAGCCGAGCAATTGCCACAACGCATCGAGGCCGAGGCAGCCGGGCATCACCGGGTCGCCCTTGAAATGGCAGCCAAAGAACCAAAGGTCCGGCTTGATCGCGTATTCGGCGCGAATCGTGCCTTTGCCATTGGCGCCGCCCAGCTCGGAAATGTCGGCAATCTTGTCGAACATCAGCAGCGGCGGCAGCGGCAATTGTGGATTGCCGGGCCCGAAGAGGTCACCGCGGCCACAGGCTAAGAGGTCTTCGTAATCGAAGCTGGAGCGTCGCTCGCTCATCATGTCTTTCACGTTCGAGTGTTCGCCCCGAAGGCGCACCCACGCGAGCGAAGATGGCGGCTTCTAACATAGGCCGCGCCGGGCCGAAAGTCTCAACGCGGTCTTTGCCGCCGGCAGAACGGCGCGCGGCTTATTTTGCGATGCGATAGGGCCCGGAGGGCCGCCGCCGCACCCCGCTGATCTGCGCTTACGCCTTGTTCTCAAACCGACTTTTCGTCAGCACCGGGCGGCTTGATCTCAATCAATTTTCTCGTTCGGATAGACGCCCCAGAGATCGGTCTGGCGGATATAGCCGTCGAATCCGTCGCCGTAGATTTCGCACCAGGCGCCGTCGCAGGTCTTGATCGTGCCGATGACGCCTGGCTGCAGGCGGGCGGCCGGCGCGGCATCTTCGGCGGCGCGCAGGTGGAGCGTGAAAATCGTGTCTTTCTTCCACGGCGCGACAATGGCGGTGCGACGGCCGGACAGGAGATTGTGCAGCACCCAGCCCTCGGTGCCATCCGAATCGCGGATTTTTCGCCACATGCCGTATTCGGCGGTGATCTCGACCGGCAGGCCGGCCCGCTCATAGATCCAGGTCGTGCGGTGATCTCTCGACGGGCCTTCCCGCAGATTGACCCGATCCGCTTTCAGGCTGACGAAACGCGGCACCGGCAGGCCGCTGACGCTGCCGACCGTCTGGCCGTTGGTATCGGACGTTTGCGCTATGGCCGGATATGCCCGCCCGGCGACGAACGTGACCGCCAAGAGCGCTTGCACAAACAAGAGCGCATGCAGAAAAAGGGAACGGCGTTTCATGCCCGGGCGATTCGTTGCCAGATTCGTTGCCAGATTCGTTGCCAAGTCCGCGTCACCTCTACCAGAGGCCGGCGATGCCGACGTTTTTATGTCGTTTGGGCGCGCGAGCGTCGCACGCGCAACCTCAAAGCCCCGCGGCGGCGCCTGTTGCCCTTTGGCATTCTTGTGTTTGGACGGCCATCTGCTAGAGAGGCGCGGTGCCTTGCCGCGCAACCTCGCCTGCCTCGGTCGCCCGCATTTAAGTGCGTCGCGCGAGGTTAAGGCCACGTGAAAAGCCCGGCTCGGTTTTGGCGTGGGTGCGGTTCGGCGGCGGACGGACGGGATAGAGGATGGTCAAAAAGAAACCGCTCGTTGTCATCACGCGCAAATTGCCCGATGTGGTCGAGACGCGGATGCGCGAGCTCTTCGACGCCCGCCTCAATCTCGACGATAAGCCGATGAGCCAGGACGATCTGGTTGCGGCCGTGCGCAGCGCCGATGTGCTGGTGCCGACGGTGACCGACCGGATCGACGCCGCGCTCATCGAACAGGCCGGCAGCCAGTTGAAGCTCATCGCCAATTTCGGCACCGGCGTCGACAACATCGACGTCGCGGCGGCGGCGAAACGCGGCATCACCGTCACCAATACGCCGGGGGTGCTCACGCAGGACACGGCCGACATGACGATGGCGCTCATTCTCGCCGTGGCGCGCCGCATCGTCGAAGGCGCGGAGGTCATTCCGCAAGGCAATTGGGTCGGCTGGTCACCGACCTGGATGCTCGGGACGCGCATCACCGGCAAACGGCTCGGCATCGTCGGCATGGGCCGAATCGGCCAGGCACTGGCCTATCGCGCAAGGGCCTTTGGCCTGCAGATCCATTATCATAACCGCCGCCGCGTCGCCGCCTCGATCGAGGAGGCGCTCGAAGCGACCTATTGGGATTCGCTCGATCAGATGCTGGCGCGGATGGACATCGTCTCGGTCAATTGCCCGCATACGCCGGCGACCTTCCATCTGCTCTCGGCGCGCCGGCTGCAGCAGATGCGGCCGCAGGCGATCCTGGTCAATACGGCGCGCGGCGAGATCATCGACGAGACGGCGCTGATCGAAATGCTGGAAGCGGGCGAACTCGCCGGCGCCGGGCTCGATGTGTTCGAACACGAGCCGGCCGTCTCCGAGCGGCTGGTCAAGCTCGCCGAGGCCGGCAAGGTGACGATCCTGCCGCACATGGGCTCGGCGACGCGCGAGGGCCGCGTCGACATGGGCGAGAAGGTCATCATCAACGTTAAAATGTTTATGGACGGCCACCGCCCGCCGGACCGGGTTCTTCCCAGCGCCGTCTAGATCGCGCCAAAAATCAAAATTGATCTTGGTCAAGGTCGAAGCGGCCGGCGACGGTATTGACCGTTTGGCCATCTTGGCGATGATGCTTGCCGCACTATCCTCCAAGAGGACGGAGGAACGCCGATGAACATCGCCCGTTTGTTGCGCCGCGCCGTACGGAAGATTGCGTCTCGGAAGAACGAACCCTGGACTATCCGAAGACTGAACCGCACCGCCGACGATATCGAAGCTCAGCTGCGAATCATGTCAGACCAGGAATTTGCCGAATATCTGCGGCTGCATTCGCGGTCGCATTGGTGGAAAGCGTAAGTCCATCCCCGTGGACACGGCGGGCCACCGTGAAAGATGCCCCGCCGCGATGAGCGAGGCTTAGAGCGCGCCGGTCAGGCCGCCGACGGCGCCGAGAACGCTGCCGAGGAGGCCGCTGACGAGGCCGCCGACTTGTCCGACGAGGCCCGAGACCGCCCCAGTGACGTCGCTGGCATTGACACCCAGATGGGCGCCGAGGCCGAGGTTGACCGAGAGGCCACCGGCGACCTGATCGATTTCCGAGCTGGTCAATTCACGCATCGTTTCGAATTCCGGCATTTTGTTCTCCCTATTGGGTTGGTCGGAATCGAGATCGCCGCCGCCGCTGGGGCGACGCACGCGACCACGATGCGCGCACCTAAAAGCGGGCATGGGGCATTTTCGTAGCGCGACTATGGAAATTCGTTGGCAGCTTTGCTGTATAACCTTAGCAATAAGCGAATAGCTAAGGTATTAAATCGCCACCGAGAAAACTTAGCTTTCGAATAGATCTCAATAAAACAAATATATACTGGCAATCTATCAGGCTTGAGCTTGGTTATTGCAATTTCTCCACACAATGTCCTTCAAATGGCCAGAGTCTCTGGCTTGAATTCGGCCATACCGGTAATTTCTACTTATTGATGTGTCATGGCCCTTTTTCGCGATGAAGTCGTGGAGGCGCGGAGAAGTGCCTGGCTCGGCCCGGTTCAACTCGCCCAACCCCTGCCGGTCCGGGCCGTTTCCGGGGTCACCATCGGCCTGCTGTCTGCCGTGCTGGCCTTTGCGATTTTCGGCACCTATACGCGCCGCGTCCACGCCGCCGGCATCCTCATGCCGCGGGCCGGACTGATCACGCTGGCCAGTCCGACGGCCGGCGTCGTGACCAGCGCCGCGGTCAAGGAGGGCGATATCGTCGCCAAGGGCGCGCTTCTTTATGTGCTCGATCTCGACACCCATTCGGCCGAGGGCGCGACCGAGCAGCAGGTCATTGCGCAATTGATGCAGCAAAAAGCCAATCTTCAGAAGCAGCGCGCCAATCGCCTGTCGATCGCCAAGATCGAAAAACAAGCTTTGCACGACCAGCGCACCAATCTCGCGAGCCAGCATGAGCAGCTGCAACAGCAGATGGCCATCCAAAACGCCGCCGTCGCGGCAATGAAGGCCAAGGCCGAACAATTGCAGGGCGGCGTGCGCCGGGGGATCGTCAGCGACCCGGATTACCAGAGCCAGAATTTCATCTACATCCAAGCCTTGTCGCAAGCGGCGCAGTTCCAGCAGAACGATCTGCAGGTGCAAGCCCGGCTATCGGATGTCGATCATCAGCTTCTGATGTTCGACGACAAGCTCGCGCAGGACATTTTTCAGCTGAACAGCGAGTTGCTCCGCATCGATCAATTGATCGCCGAAAACCAGGCCAAGCAGAGCATCGAGGTCCGCGCCCCCGAATCCGGCACTGCAACGTCGATTCGGGTGCATGTCGGGCAGCAGGTCCCCTCCGGCGCACCGCTCGTGACCTTGCTGCCGCGCACCGGCACGTTGGAAGTCAATCTCTTCGTCAATAGCGCGGCCATCGGCTTCGTCGAAAAAGGCGCGCCCGTGGTGCTTCGTTACGCGGCTTATCCATTTCAGCGCTATGGACTTTACCACGGCCGCGTCGCGGAATCGACGCATGCGCCCGTCGGCGCCGGCGATTTCGCCAATGGCGTGCAGAAGGAGGATGCGGATTCCATCTATCGCATCATCGTAACGCCGGAAATGAATTACGTCCTGGCGAACGGCGAGCACAAGCCGTTGGAGGCGGGGATGCGGGTCGATGCCGACATCGCACTCGAGAAGCGCCGTCTCTATCGCTGGCTTTTCGACCCGCTTTATCACATCCAGCGCAGCGTCGCCCTGGTCAGCAACGGGGGCGTTCGTTGATCTGGGAAAGGCAATTACAATTCGGATTCCGCCGCCGCCTTCCCGTCATTCTGCAAAGCGAAGCGGCAGAATGCGGTCTGGCATGCTTGGCCATGATCCTTGCCTTTTACGGGCATCCGATCGATCTGACCGTGCTGCGCCGGCGCTACGCGATCTCTCTCAAAGGGACGACGCTGCGTCACTTGATGGAGATCGCCGGTGCCACCGGCCTCTCGGTCCGCGCGCTGCGGCTCGAAATTCCCGACTTGTCGCGGCTGCGGCTGCCCTGCGTCCTGCATTGGGACCTCAACCACTTCGTCGTGCTGGAAAAGATCGACCCCAAGACAGCCGTCATCCACGATCCTGCCGCGGGACGCCGCACGCTGCCGGTCAGCGCTCTGTCAAAATCCTTCACCGGCATCGCCCTTGAAGTGCTGCCCTCCGAAATGTTCGTTCGGGCGGACGAGCGGCAATCGCTGCGTCTGCGAGACTTGTTCCGCAAAGTTTCCGGCCTCGCGCCGTCGCTCGCCCAGATCCTGCTCCTCTCGCTCGGCATCGAGGTCACGACCCTGCTGATCCCGATCGCCTCGCAGGTGATCATCGACGAAGTCATCGTCAATGCGGACCGCGATCTTCTGCTCGTCGTCGCGATCGGCCTCGGGCTGCTGCTTCTCTCGCAACTCGCCATCGCCACGGCGCGCACCTGGGCGATCATGCTGACGAGCACGCGCATCTCGCTGCAATGGAACACGAGCCTGTTCGATCACCTCGCGCGGCTGCCCTTGAATTATTTCGAGAGCCGGCATGTCGGCGATCTGATTTCCCGCTTCTCCGCTTTGACGGTGATCCAGAAGTCGCTGACGACCGATCTGGTCCAGGCCGTTCTCGACGGCATCATGGCGATCGGCATGCTGGTCATGCTGTTCATCTATGGCGGCTGGCTGGGCTTCGTCGCGATCGCATCGGTCTCGCTGAACGTCGTGCTGCGTGTCGTCGCCTATCGCTCCTACCGCGAGCGCACCGAGGACGCGATCATCAACGAGGCGAAACAGCAGAGCCATTTCATCGAGACGATGCGCGGCATCGCCACCGTCAAGCTCCTCGGCCTTGCCGAGCGGCGGCGCGGCATCTGGATCAATTATTTTATCGATTCGCTCAATGCGCGCCTGCAATTGCAGCGTCTCGACCTGATCTTCAGCCGGGCCAACGAGTTTCTGTTCGGCGCCGACCGGGTGATCCTGCTGATGCTCGGCGCGACCATGGTCCTCGACAGCCGGATGACGCTCGGCATGCTCGTCGCCTTCCTCGCCTATAAGGACCAGTTTACCGCGCGTGTCGGCAACCTGCTGACGTCGGGTTTGCAATTGCGGACCTTGAACGTGCAGACGGAACGGCTGTCCGATATCGCTCTGGCGGAACCCGAACCGCAGAAGACCGCGAGCTTGCCGCAGATTGCGCCGGGGCCCCGCTATCGGGGCGCGACCTTAGTCGCTTCGGGCCTGTCGCTGCGCTATGGCGATAACGAGCCGTGGATCTTCCGCAATGTGAATCTGACCATCGACGCCGGGCAATGCTGCGCGATCACCGGACCGTCCGGTTGCGGCAAGACCTCGCTCCTGAAAATCCTGATGGGGCTTTTCGAACCGACCGAGGGCGCGGTGATGATCGACAATGTCGATGTCCGCGGCCTCGGCACGGATGATTATCGCCGCTATATCGGCGGCGTGCTGCAAAACGACGGTCTGTTCGCCGGCTCGATCGCCGAAAATATTACCGGCTTCGACGACCAGCCCGATTATGCGCTGATCGAGGAATGTGCCATGCGTTCGGCGATCATCGACGACATTCGCCGGATGCCGATGGGCTTCGAGACGCTGGTCGGGGACATGGGCAGCGCGCTCTCCGGCGGCCAGAAGCAGCGGATCATCCTGGCCCGCGCGCTGTATCAGCGACCAAGGATCTTGTTCCTCGACGAGGCGACGAGCCATCTCGACGAGGCGACCGAGGCGATCATCGCCGAAACCCTGCGCAGCCTGCGCATAACCCGCGTCATTGCCGCGCATCGGCCGGCGACGCTGGCGCATGCCGATGTCGTCATCCCCTTCGGCCAATGGACAAGGGCAAGCCGGATCTTGCGCCGGCCGGCGACCGCCACCACGCTCTAGGCGCCGCGCGTCCCGCCGGCCTGAACCCGGGCTTGGCTTTGCGCCCTTGAAGGGGCGTCTCCAATCGCCATATTCCGAGAAGCGGAGGCGCCATAATGGGCCTCCAGGAAGTCCGAAGGCCTGAAGGCTTCGCTCATGTCGCGTATGTTGACCATCAATTCGCCGTTTCTGCTCGGGTTCGAGGAGTTCGAGCGGATGGTCGACCGGGTGACGCGGGCGAGTTCGGACGGCTATCCGCCCTACAACATCGAGCGGGTCGCAAAGACCGATGCGGAGCCGGAAAGGCTGCGTATCACCTTGGCCGTGGCCGGGTTCATGCGCGAACAGCTCGAGGTGACGGTCGAGGAGGGCCAATTGGTCATCCGCGGCCGCCAGCAGGACGAGAAGCCGCGCGATTTCCTCCACCGGGGGATCGCGGCGCGGCAGTTCCAGCGGGTTTTTCTCCTCGCCGAGGGGATGCGCGTGGCAACCGCCGACCTGGCCCATGGATTGTTGACGGTGGACCTCGTCCGGCCGGAGCCGTCACGAGTGGTTAAGAAGATCGATATCATGATGCGAGACTGAAATGTTCGCATCCGCGCGGGTCTCGGAGAGACCGCAGAAGGAGTGTGGAATGTTGGACGAATTCAAAGAGGTCACGGAAACGGCCCCCCTGACCGAAGAACAGTTTGCCCATCTAGGCGGCGGTTCGCTCGCCTATGTGCGCGCCATCCGGTCTGAGGATGTGAGCCGGCTTTTCCCGCAGGCTCCGCCGCTGCAGCCCGGCCTTCAGCTTTTCGCTTTGCTCGGCGCCGACGGCACGCCCATCGTCCTCACCGATTCGCGCGATGCGGCCCTCGCCAATGCTTTGCAGCACGAGCTGCAGACGGTGAGCGTGCACTGAGCCAGAGCTCGGCACGCTCAGGCGTCCGCGTAGGTTGGCCGAACGGCGTCGGGGACAATTACCGCGAGCGGGTGTGAACGGGCAGGGCATTCCAATTCTGGCCCCCGCGGACGGCGCAGGAAACGATGGCGCGGTTTGCGGGGGTCGGGCTGCAGGCGGGATCGACCGCTGGCGTCGCCGCACAGATGTCGACCACGCGCAGCAGGATCGCGCTCAGCAAAATCGCAATCAGAGATATTTCCGGCGCCAGCTTGCTCGGTTGCCCCGAAACTTTTTGAATTTGTGTTTTTGTTCTCATTTTGGTCTCCGAAGCCGAGAATCGACTACGGGTCCTGAATTGGCCGTCCGGGCATAAAAAATCCATGTCTCTCGGCCACCCTGCGGCATTAAAATCGGCAAAGATCGCGTTTCTCGAGGCCAAAAATCAGCATTTTCGACCCGAATTTTCGAAAAAGCGCGGCGCTGAAGGCCAAAAATTTCAAAAAAGCCCGAAAAATGGTCTGGCCGCCTGTTGGCTGGCTTCGCCGCCATTCGGGATCGAAGCCGGCGGCAGGCCGTCACCTTCGCCGTCCCTGGGCGGCGGCGCATAGGATCGGCGCCGCGGCGTCTGGCCCAAGGCCATCGGCGGCGCCCAGGGCGTCGCCCGGCTCGCCGGCGGCTGAGCTTGGCCGCTGCCTTGCCCGCCGAAGAAATTCAAGATCGCGTTGGCGATCGGCACGTTCGGCGCCGCGGCCGGCGCCATCCAGACACCGCCGTTGAGCGGTGCCGGCGGAATGCCGGCATGCGCGACCTGCATGAAATGCGACCAGATCACCACCGGCAGCGAACCGCCGGAGGCGCGTTTGGTCGGCGAATTGTCGTCATTGCCCAGCCAGACGCCGCAGATCATGTGGCTCGTATAGCCAACGAACCAGGCGTCGCGGAAATCCTGGCTGGTGCCGGTTTTGCCCGCCGCTGGCCAGCCCGGCAGGTCGGCGCGCCGTGCCGTGCCGGTCGCCAGCGTTTCCGCCATCATCCGGTTCATCATCGCCACATGTTCGGGGGCAATGACACGGTCGCCCGCCGCCGGCTCGTGCAGATAAAGCAGACGGCCGCCGGCGGTCGTGATCTTGGCAACGACATAGGGCGCCACCGCGATGCCGCCGTTGGCGAAGGGCACGTAGGCGGCGACGAGTTCGAGCGGCGTGACCGCCGAAGTGCCAAGCGCGATCGTCGGATTGACATCGAGCGCCGAGGTGATGCCGAGCCGCCGCGCCGTGCGCGCGACATTGGCGGGGCCGACTTCGAGCGCCAGCCGTACCGCCACCGTATTGAGCGATTGGGCAAGCGCCGTGGTCAGCGTCACCGGTCCCATATAGCGATGTTCGTAATCTTCCGGCTGCCAGCCGCGCAGATTGATCGGCGCATCGTTGCGGATCGAATCCGGCGTCAGTCCGTGTTCGAGCGCGGTCAAATAGACGAAGGGCTTGAAGGCCGAGCCCGGCTGCCGCTTGGCGGTGGTGGCGCGATTGAACTGGCTCTCGGCATAGTCGCGGCCGCCGACGAGGGCGCGCAGCGCGCCGTCCGGATCGAGCGCCACGAGGGCGCCCTGGCTCACGTCGTAATGGGCGCCTTTGGCGGCGAGGGCGTCGCGCAGCGCCTTTTCCGCCGCGCTCTGCAGCGGCGCGCTGATCGTGGTGCGGACGGCAATGTCCTCGTCGACCGGGCCAAGGAGGTCGTCGAGCTGATCCATCACATAATCGGCGACATAATTGATCGTGCCGCCGGCCTTGGGTTGCATGGGCTTCGCCGGCTCGGCCAGGGCCAGTTCCGCCATCGGTCCCGTAATAAAGCCTTGCTCGCGCATAGCTTCGATCACCTCGGCAGCGCGTTGCGTCGCCGCGGCGAGGTTGTGATTCGGCGCGTAGCGCGACGGCGCCTTCATCAATCCGGCGAGCATGGCGGCCTCGGCGAGGCTCACCGCGCGGGCGCTATGGCCAAAATATTTCTGCGCCGCGGCTTCGACGCCAAAGGCACCGGCGCCGAAATAGACCCGGTTCAGATAGAGGTCGAGGATCTGATCTTTGGAATATTTGTGCTCCAGCCAGACGGCGAGGATCGCTTCCTGGATTTTGCGCGGCAGCGTGCGCTCCTGGGTCAAGAACAGGTTTTTGGCGAGCTGCTGGGTGAGCGTCGAGCCGCCTTCCATGCCGCCGTGGCCGATCGCATCGCGCACCAGGGCGCGCAAAATCCCGATCGGATCGATGCCCCAATGGTCGTAGAAACGGCGGTCTTCGATGGCGACGAAGGCTTTCGGCAGATAGGGCGGCAATTCGGCCAGGGGAACGGCCGCGCCGCCGGTATCGCCGCGATTGGCAAGCAGTGTCCCGTCTTCGGCGAGGATGGCAATATTGGGCGGTCGCTTGGGGATCGTAAGCTGGTCGATCGGCGGCAGTTGCGCCGCATAATAGGCGACGACGATCGAGACGCCGACGGCGCCCCAGACGCCGAGCATCAGGACCCAATAGACGAGGCGGCTCAGGATCGACGCCCGCTTGCGCTTCGCAGTGCGCTTTTTTTTGCGGGCGCGGCGCGGCTTTTCCTCCTCGTCCTCCGGGAAGGCATCGAAGATCGGTTCCCGCCGCTCGCTGTTCCTGCCCTTGGCCATCGTCTGTGCCGCCGCTCGCAGAGGCCGCCTGCCCGGCGGCTGGCGCGAGCCTAGATCGGTGCGATTAAGGTGGGGTAAAACGGTGGAAAGCCGGTCGCAGCATGGCCGAACAGAGGTCTTTCGGCCGCGGCCCAAGCCCTGCCGAAAACTGGGCATTGACGACCGCGGCGCTTGCGATTTGGCTTGAGCCGCGCCAAATTTGCGCCCCTTGCGCGGCGCGCGCCGCGCCTGCCCGCCCGCAAGCTCCAACCGGAAGCTTCAAAGAGTTCGGATTCGTCCCATGCAAGTCACTCTCGAACGCGCCGCTCTGTTGAAGGCGCTCGGCCATGTGCACCGCGTCGTCGAACGGCGCACGACGATCCCAATTCTCTCCAACGTCCTCTTCGCTGCCGAAGGCAATTCCGTCCTGCTCAAGGCGACCGACCTCGATCTCGAGGTCACCGAGCGGCTGCCGGCCGATGTCGGCCAGGCGGGCGCGACGACGCTGCCGGCCCACATCCTTTATGAGATCGTCCGCAAGCTGCCGGAGGGCGCGCAGGTCTCGCTCGACGCGACGGGCGACGCGGCGCAATTGCTGTTGCGCTCGGGCCGCTCACGCTTCCACCTCCAGGCTTTGCCGGAAAGCGATTTTCCCGATCTCGCCGCCGGCGATTTTACCCATCGCTTCACGCTCACCGCCGCCGATCTGAAAAAGCTGATCGACAAGACGCAGTTTGCGATCTCGAACGAAGAGACGCGCTATTATCTCAACGGCATTTATCTGCACACGGTCGATGTCGGCGGCCACGCCATGCTGCGCGCCGTCGCAACCGACGGCCATCGCTTGGCGCGCGTCGAAATCCCGGCGCCGCAAGGCGCCGCCGGCATGCCCGGCGTCATCATTCCGCGCAAGGCCGTCGCCGAAGTGCAAAAGCTGATCGAAGACCTCGACGCCGATGTCGAGCTGGAAATCTCGCCGACCAAGGCGCGTTTCAGCTTCGGCGATGTCGTGCTCATCACCAAGCTTATCGACGGCACCTTCCCGGACTATGTCCGTGTCATTCCGGCCGGCAATGACAAATTGCTGACGGTCGACCGCCAGCCCTTCGCCGCGGCGGTCGATCGCGTCTCGACGATTTCGTCCGAACGCGGCCGCGCCGTGAAGCTCGCCGTCGGCGACAACAAGCTGACGCTCTCCGTCACCAATCCCGATTCGGGCTCTGCGGTCGAGGAGCTTGAGGTCGATTACGACGCGGCACCGCTCGAGATCGGCTTCAATGCGCGCTATCTGCTCGACATCACCAATCAGCTCGACGGCGACACGGCTCTGTTCAAGCTTGCCGATCCCGGCTCGCCGACGCTCGTGCTCGATCACGAGGGCGCGGCGGCGCTTTATGTTCTGATGCCGATGCGGGTCTAACGATCTTCAGACTTCTGTGATCGCCGGGGTCGTTGAACCCGGCGACGGACTAGCTTAGACAATCTCGCCGATCATGCTGCATCAGCCGGAGAGGTTCGACTTGGCGACCGCCGATAACAATCCGCGTCCGAAACTGGCCTATTTTGCAATTCCAGTTTTCATCGGCCTCATCGCCCTGTTCGAATCGTGGCATTTCGTCAGTTTCTTCCGCGTTTTCACCTTTAGCGCCGTCGCCTTGCTGCTGGCTGATATCGCATGGCTGACGCGCGGAAAGCTGCGCGATTTTTTCATCATCCTCACATCGCTCGCCGTCGGCCTCATCATCATCGAGGGGGTCTCGGATTCGATGATGCATCAGACGGGCGGCACCTTGGCGCCGCGCGGTCATTGGTCGCCGGCCGAACCGATCATCGGCTGGGGTCCCCAGGTCGTGGGGCGTTTTCACGATTATCGGATCGATAGTTCGGGCAAGACGATCTACGACGCGAATTATACGATCGACCACAATCTTCTGCGCCAGACCCTCTCCTGCAAGAAGGGCCCGCCGGTCGTCTTTTTCGGCTGTTCCTTCACTTTCGGCGATGGCGTCAACGACAACGAGACCCTGCCGCAGAATTTTTCCGATCTGCTCGACCGCAAACTCCGGGTTCTAAATCTGGGGTTCACCGGCTATGGCCCGCAGCAATTCTTGCGCGAGGAGGAGACCGGCCGGTTTGATAAAGTCATCGGCCCCGATCCCAAGCTCTTCGTCTTTCTCACCGCCGTCTGGCACGCCGAGCGCACGGCCTGCAAAGCCTATTGGACGGCGCGTGCGCCGCGCTACGTCGTGAAAGACGACAAGGTCGTCTATGTCGGCGAATGCAATCCGCGCGGGCCAAGCCGCTGGTTCCGCGATTGGCTCGAGAATACGGCTCTTTATCGCGAATTCGTGGAACCCTATCGGCGGCAACTGACGCACGACGATATCGAGCTTTATATTCGCATCACGGATGCGGCGGTCCAACTCGCCAAAACGAAATATAATGCATCGACGGTCATTCTTTACCTACGCTCGGACGCCAGCTTCTTCCGCGGCACAGGATTTACGGATGATGAAATCATGCAGCGGCTGCGCCAAGGCGGCGCCACGGTGATCGATGCCAGCCTGCAGAAAGAACCGCCCGCCAAAATCAGCATTCAGGGCGACGGCCATCCGACGCCTTATGCCAATCAGCTCCGCGCTTCGATTCTAAAGAATTACCTCGCCGAACATGCCCCGAGCCTCTTGCAATCGGCATCCGATCCGCAATGCCAGGGGGCGACGGCTTCAGGCAGCGCCGATTAATCCAACTCGAACGCGTCTTTGTAGTCGCGCTTGAGTGCCGGGTTTTGCTCGTCCTTGCGCAGGATGCAATTGCCGACGGCGAGAAACTCGATCTCGGTTCCCATGAAACAGGCGAACGCGTCTTCCGGCGTGGCGACAATCGGTTCGCCGCGCACATTGAAGCTCGTGTTGACGACCACGGGGCAGCCGGTCAATCCGGCGAAGGCCTCGATCAGGGCGTGATAGCGCGGGTTCGTCTCTTTATGAACGGTCTGGATGCGCGCTGAATAATCGACATGCGTCACCGCCGGGATTTCGGAGCGCAGGACATTCAGCTTGTCGATGCCGAAGAGCTGTTGTTCTTCGGCCGACATTTTGCGGCAGCGCGAATCTTTGACATCGGCGACGAGCAGCATGTAGGGCGAATCGGTGTCGAGATCGAACCAGTCGGCGACCTTTTCGCGTAGCACGGACGGCGCGAAGGGCCGGAAGCTCTCGCGATATTTGACTTTCAGATTCAGTACTTTCTGCATCGTCGGCGAGCGCGGGTCGCCGAGGATCGAGCGCCCGCCAAGGGCGCGCGGGCCGAATTCCATTCGGCCTTGATGCCAGCCGACCGCTTGGCCGGCGGCAAGCGCCGCAGCAGTCTCGCTGATGAGCGCCGCATCGTCGACGACATGGAATTTGGCGCCGGCCTTCTCAAGCCGTTCTTCGATATCCGCTTGCGCGTAGGATGGCCCGAGATAGGAGCCCTGCATCGCGTCCGGCTCTTGGACGATCGATTTCTTGCGTGCATCGCGGCGGCCGTCATAATAGCCCGTCAGCGCCGCGCCGAGCGCACCGCCCGCATCGCCCGAGGCGGGCTGAATGAAAATGCGTTCGAAGGCGCCGTCGCGCAAAACCTTGCCATTGGCGACGCAGTTCAGCGCGACGCCGCCGGCAAGGCAGAGATTCTTCTCGCCCGTCTCCGCCGCAAGCGCCCGGGTCAGGCGCAGCACGACGTCTTCCGTCACGGCCTGGATCGAGGCGGCGAGATCCATGTGGCGCTGTTCGAGCCGCTCATCGGGGCGGCGCGGCGGTCCGCCGAAAAGCGCGTCGAAGCGCGCGTCGGTCATCGTCAGGCCAGTGCAATAGGAGAAATAATCCATATTGAGACGGAACGAGCCGTCGGCCTTTACGTCGATCAGATGCTCGAGGATCGTCTGCGCATATTTCGGCGTCCCATAGGGCGCAAGCCCCATGACTTTATATTCGCCGGAATTGACCTTGAAGCCGGTGTAATAAGTGAAGGCCGAATAGAGCAACCCGAGCGAATGCGGAAAGCGAATCTCTTTGATGATCTCAAGATCGTCGCCGCGGCCGAGCGCCGCCGTCGTCGTCGCCCATTCGCCGACGCCGTCCATGGTCAGCACCAGCGCCGACGTGAAGGGCGAGGGGTAATAAGCGGAGGCGGCGTGCGAATAATGATGTTCGCCGAAGCCAAGCTTCTTCCTGTCGCCCAGCGCCGGATCGATCGCCTTCAGTTCGCGCAAGAGGAGATCGCGCTGGAAAAGCTTTTCACCGATCCACAGCGGCATCGCCTTACGGAAGGAGGCAAAGCCCTGCGGCGCGAAGGCGAGATAGGTTTCGAGCAGGCGTTCGAATTTCACGAAGGGCTTTTCGTAAAAGACGATCCGGTCGACGCCGGCTGCGCCGCTCGGCGTCTGGCTGAGGCAATAATCGATTGCGTTGCGTGGAAAAGCCGGATCGTGCTTCTTGCGCGTGAAGCGCTCTTCCTGGGCGGCGGCGAGAATCCGGCCGTCCTCGACCAGCGCCGCAGCGCTGTCGTGATAAAACGCGGAGAGACCGAGAACCCGCACGCGCGATCAGAACAGCGTATAGATGAAGGGCGCGACGACAGAGCCCTGCGTCAGCACGAACAAGCCGCCGAAAACGAGGAATAAGACGAGCAGCGGGATCAGCCAGAACTTCTTCCGTGTTCCAAGAAATTCGAAAAGCTCGGCGAAAATCGACATCCCCGATCTCCCTAGAATTGTTTGCTCAATGTGCCTTGGGCAGGACCCGGCGGATCGCGTCGCGTCCAATAGGTCGTGGATTCAGGCGCGTATTGCAAGGCAAGAATATCTTCGCCCTTCTTACGCAGAAACCAGCCGACCGGAACCACCGCGCCGAAGAAGAGCAAGCCCATCACGAGCGGGCTGACAATCTTGTTCAGCGCGAGGCCGAGTTTGAACCACGCCCGGTTCGCTCCTGTCAATGCGGCCGGAAAGAAGGCCCCGGCGAGAAGAAGCGCGCCGGCGAGGACCATGAGCCACCAATGCGGGGCGCGATGGTGCAGGAGCGGGGCCAGGCTCGCAGCAGCGAACAACGCGCCGAGCGTGAGGCCGAATTTGCGGTCCGAGCTCGCCTCGACCTTGCGAAAGCTTGCGATATTTTCGTGCGTTTGCGTCACAAGTCCCTGCCGCGCGCCTTTATCGACGAGCGTCTTGGCATGATTGTGACGAAAAATCTATGCCCTTCGCGGCCCCCGCGCACGCGGGTTCTTTATCGAGACTCAGGTCGGGCATTCGAACAGATATTGCTGGCAGATGGTCGTGCCGAGGCGCGTATTGTCCTCGACGAAAGCGGTGACGAATTCATGCAGGCCGGACTGGAAAATCTCCTTCGTCGTCGATTTCATAAGCCGCGCCATCACCTGATGCGCCTGAACTTGTGCGGTGCCCTTTTGGCCGTAAGCTTGGCTGATCGAATCGAGAAAGCGGACGATATTGTCATAGCAGGCGATGAGCGATCGCGGCATCTCTGTCCGCAGGATCAAAAGATCGGCGATGAGCCAGGGTTTGAGGCTCGTGCGATAGACCCAATGATAGGCGTTGAGCGCCGACACGGCGCGCAGGATCGAGGCCCATTGGAAATAATCGAGCGAGCCGCCGATCGTCTCGGTTTCCGGCAGTAGGATGTTATATTTGACGTCGAGGATGCGCGCCGTATTGTCGGCGCGTTCGATGTAGAGGCCGAGACGCGAGAACCAATAAGCGTCGTTGCGCAGCATGGTGCGATGGGCGGCGCCGTCATAATCGAGCGAAGCCTTTTTCACGAAATCGAGAAAACGCGTCAATTCCACCCGGTCGTAATATGAGTTGCGGGTGCGCGTCTGCAGATAACGCTTGAGCTCGATCCAGGCGCCGTTGATCGCGTCCCACATTTCGGCGGTGAGGGCGGTGCGCACGGCGCGCGCGTTGGTGCGCGCTTTCTCGATGCAATTGCAGATCGACGAAGGATTATCCTCGGCGAAAGTCAGATAATCGACGACGGCGAGTTCGTCCGGCAGGTTGCCGGTCTTGCGGAAGCCCTCCGCTGCGCCCGAGGCTTCGAGCACGCTGTCCCATTCCGTTCCGGTGCCCGGTCCGGCATTGGCGGTGGGCACGATCGCAAGCCGCCGCGTCGCATCGAGAATGCGCGCCAGAAAATCGGCACGTTCCATATAGCGGGCGAGCCAGTAGAGATTGTCGGCGGTGCGAGCCAGCATGATCGGATCCACGCAAAGGCGTTTAATGCGACGCGATTTGAGACTGAGCCATAAAATCCATTGCGTCCAGGAATGCAGCCTGGTCTTCGGCGCGCCAGTCTTCGACGACCCAGGTGTCCTTCGTGCCGCCGCCCTGCGAGGAATTGACGACCAGCGAGCCTTCCTTCAACGCAACGCGGGTCAGGCCGCCCGGCACGACGCGCACGCCATCCGAACCCGAGAGCACGAAGGGCCGCAGATCGACATGGCGTGGCGCGATGCCGCTATCGAGCGCGGTCGGGCAGGTCGAAAGCGCCAGGGTCGGCTGGGCGATGAAATTGTTCGGATCGGTCCGCAGTTTTTCACTGAAAAGCGCGAGTTCCGCCTGGGTCGCATGCGGTCCGATCAACATGCCATAGCCGCCCGAGCCGTTGACCTCCTTGACCACCAGTTCCGGCAGGTGGGCGAGAACATAGGCTAGCGCCTCGGGCTCGCGGCAGCGCCATGTCGGCACATTCTTCAGGATGGGTTTCTCGCCGAGATAGAATTCGACGATCTCCGGCACATAGCTGTAGATCGCCTTATCGTCGCCGATGCCGGTGCCGACCGCATTGGCCAGCGTCACATTGCCTGCTTTGTAGGCAGAAAATAGGCCGGGTACGCCGAGTACCGAATCCGGCCGGAAGGCCAGCGGGTCGAGAAAGGCATCGTCGATGCGCCGGTAGATGACATCGACCCGCTTCGGTCCTTCGGTCGTGCGCATATAGACGACATCGTCGCGCACCAGAAGATCGCGGCCTTCGACCAGTTCGACGCCGAGCCGGTCGGCAAGAAACGAATGTTCATAATAGGCGGAATTATATTGCCCGGGCGTCAACAGGACGATGGTCGGCTCGCCCGGCGTGGTGTCCGGTGCGACCGAACGCAGGGTCGCAAGCAGCGAGTCCGGATAATTTTCGACCGGCGCGACGCGATGCTCGGCAAAGAGGTCGGGCGCGAGCCGCATCATCACCTCGCGGTTTTCGAGCATGTAGGAAACGCCGGACGGGGTGCGCAGATTGTCCTCAAGAACGTAGAAGTCGTTCGCGTCGATGCGCACGACATCGATTCCGGCGATCTGAATATAGATGTCGTGCGGCACTTTAAGCCCGCGCATCGCCGGTAGATAGAATGGATTTTGGAGCACGATGTCCGGTGGCAGGCGGCCGCTTTTCAGGATTTCCTGGCTGCCGTAGATGTCGGCCAGAAACATGTTCAGCGCCTTCACCCGCTGGAATAGGCCGGCTTCAAGTTTGGCCCATTCGGCGCGGCCGATGATGCGCGGTACGATATCGAAGGGAATCAACCGTTCGGCAGCGTCCTTGTTGCCGTAGACGGCGAAGGTAATGCCGATGCGGCGAAACAAGAGCTCGGCTTGGCCGCGCCGTAAAGCGAGATGTTCGGGCGGCGTCTCCCGCAGCCAGCGGGCAATTTTTTCATAGACGGCGCGGGTTTCGCCGTCGGGAAGCGTCATTTCGTCGAAACAAGGCCCCATGCGCCACTTGGCCTTTCAAGATCGTCTTCTCGATAACGTTTTTCCTGCAAAGCTCATTAAGCAAAATCGATGCAACTCGGCCGGCGCAGCCCGGCTTAGGGTAAAGGATCGCTAACCCATTAAGGTTAACACTGGCTCTCCCCGGTCCCGGCCAGCGGAGGAGCCCGATCCATTATGCCACGAATTCGCACCCATCGCCCATCACGCCACGCCGCGGCGCTCGCACAGATGTTTCGCGCACTTGCCGCTGGCGCAGCATTCGCGATGCTTTTGGTTTGGACGTTGCGGGAGAGCCCCGCCGGGGCGGCCCCAGCGCCGGCGGCGCACATCGCCGATCGCTGAGCGGGCTAGTCGCCGGACTTGTTGTCCACCAGGGCGACCGGACCTTCCTGGCTTTGACTGCCGAAATGATCGGCCGGGAGCGTCGTTGCCACGCGGCTGAAGCGGGTCGAGTAACCGACCGACATGCGGTCGATCAGGGCAGCCGTTTCGACCCGCGCGGCGCTGCGCAGGCCGGTGATCGTCGGCCCGAAAATGGTTGCGCTGGCGAGTTCGGCGATATCCGTTGCCCCCGTCAGGCTGCGGAAATTCGAACCGTCGAGCCGCGCCGGGAGAATAACGACGGTATGGGCCGCCGTTCTCGGCTCCCCCGGTGCCGCCTGGCGATCATGCGCCGCCGACCGCAAACCCTCCATCTGCGCCACAGGGGCATAGGCGAGAGCTTGCTCCGGCACGCCATAGGCCCGTGACAGGCCCTGCCGCGGCCGCCCGTCGTCGGGACCTTGCGTGATAATGCCGGGAAGTTGGGGGGCCCCGGTCTCCGCCTCGGCGACGATCGTCGGATCGGGCTTGACGGGCGCGGGCGCGGATATGGCGGCGAGTTGCAGCGTCGGCCGTTCGGGCGGCAGCGGGACGTCGGCCGTGGCCATCAGATCGACCGGGCGCTGCGGCGGCAAGGGCATATCGACGGCGGGCTCCGCCACCGTTTCGGCGGCCGTCTCCGCCGCTGCGGCGCTCGGATGGTCCGGAATGCTGCCCGTCGCGTCGGCCTGCATTCCCGGTTCGGATGCCGCGGGGGCTTGGGCGGCCGCGACCTGCGTCGGCTGCGGCGCCGCCGGCTGCTGTGCCGTCGCGTTATCCTCGTCGTCGCCGCTGTTGCCCTTGCCAAAAAGCCAGGCGAAGAACGCCCCGATGCCCGAATTCTGCGCCGGCGGCAGGCTCGCGACCGAGGTGCCGTTGGCCGCGAGCTCGGCGCGCGCTTCCTCGTAGCCCGGCAATGTCCGGCCATCGGAGGCGATGTGGACGGTCTTGCCGTCCGGGAAGAGCCGCATGAGTTGCGCATAAGTCATGCGCGGCCACATGCGCACCCCGCCGACATCGATATGGACGAAATTGGTGTCGCCATAATAGCCGACGCCGCCCATTTGCAGGCGGGCGGCGGATTCGCGCAGCCGCTCCATCGACAGGCCCGGCATGGTCGAATCCATGGCCCGGCCGAGAATATGCTGCGAATGTTCCGCCACCGCGCGTGAACGCCGCCGCAACATCGCGTTGGTCTCCGGCGAGCGATAGCCGCAGAGGACGACGATCCGCTGCGTCGCGCCGGCGCCGCGATAAGCTTCCCAGACCGCGTCGAAGAGGCGCGGGTCCATCGTCGTCTCTTCGTTGCGCCGCCAGTCGCGCAGGAACCAGTTCAGCTTTTTCAGGACGTCGGGATCGTAATGGCCGTCGACGCGATAGGTGGCGTCGATCGATTCGCCGGTATGCGCATGATAGAGATAAAGCGTGCGCGTATCGCCGTTGGCGGCGGCGGATTCGGTCGAGGCGGGAGCGAGGAGAAGAAGCGAAGAGCCGATGAGGCCGGCGGTCAAAACCTTGGCGGAGATCGAACGGGCTTCGAGGAAGGATTTGATCGTGCCGAGCGTCGCGCCGATCAAATTTGCAATCACATCACCTCTACGCCATCGCGCGCATACTGGGTCCGTGCTGAAGCGCGGTTTTGGCAAAACAAATCCCCGGTTCTCGGACGCGACGATGAAGCCGCATCTGCTCTTCTCGGGCGTCGCCGCCTATGAACTGCATTTCTACCGAGAACCGTTAACGTTCCATCGCCAAAGCGAGGCCGCTACCCCCGTTCCACGGTTGTCCCGCATTCATGACACTCTTAAACGTTGTCGATGATTGAAGACCAAGTCAGGTAAGCCAGCAAATGTGGCGAACCTGTGTCGGCGGTGAAAGCTTTCTCCGCGCGCTTGATCGCAGTCGGATGCGGGAAACGAACGCCGCTTTCGTTTCATGTGTGAATCTTCGCTGATTCGCAGCGGCGTCGTCAATATCGCGTGCGAGGGGCCATAGCGCGGCCTTAGCCGACAAGGCCGAGCGCTTTCTCGATCCGGTGCTCGTAGCCATAGACATCGCCGCGCAGGATCAAGCGGCCGTCATCGCCCACATAGGCGGTGAAATATTCGATATGGATCGGCAGCGGCGTCGGCAGGAAGACATAGTGTTCCTTGCCGCCGATCAATCTCTTGATACGGTCCTCCGGCCATTTCGGCCCGAGCAGGGTCTGGGCGAAGTCGAAGGGCTGATCGACGCGCACGCAACCATGGCTGAAGGCGCGTTTCGTCTCGGCGAACAGCCGCCGCTGCGGGGTATCGTGCAGATAGACCGAATATTGGTTGGGGAACATGAATTTGATGCGGCCGAGCGCATTCTTCTCGCCCGGCGGCTGCCGCACCATCAGACGCCCATGGTAATAGAAGGTCTCGAACCCCATGCGCTGCAGATAATAGGGATCGCGCGCCAGATGCGGCAGCATTTCCTTGCGCAGGATCGAGGGCGGCACGTTCCAATACGGATTCACGATGAGAAATTTCATCGTGTTGGAAAAGACCGGCGTCGGCGTGTCCGGCTTGCCGACCACGACCTTGTTTTCCAGAACGAGGTTGCCGTTGAGCACGACGCGCACCTCAAAGTCCGGGATGTTGACATCGATGCGGCTACGGCCGAGGTCGCGCGGCATCCAGCGCCAGGCTTCCATATTGGCGATAATGTCGTTCTCGATATTTTCTTTCGGCTGCGGCGACAGACTCGCCTGCGTGCGCTGCGTGAGAACGCCGGACGGCCGCAGACCGTTCGCCTTCTGAAAGTCCGCGACCGCCGTCGCGACCTGCGTGTCGTAGATCAGATCCGAATCGCTTTGCGTCACGTCGAGGCCGAGGCGGGCGCGGATCAGCGGCACGCGCGGATCGGTCATGCCGAGTTTCAGCGACGGCCCGGGCGGAATGGCGCGTTCGGAGACGGGATTGTTCTGGCGGCGCAGCGCGATGAGCTTGGCGCGCAAGGCCAGATAGGGTTTTTGCTGCGGGTTGAAACTTTGCAGAACGTCGCCGCCGTTCATCTCCGCCGCGGCGACGGCGCCGAGGATGAGGCCGGGTTCTGCCACATCGGGCTTGGCGCCGATCAGCGGATTGATGTCCTGCGGGTCGATGCGCACCCCGGAAGCCTGCCGCCCGTAGGCGACGATCTCCTGCGAAAAGGTGATTTCGGCCGTCGCCAGATGATCCGTGTCGCCGGAGAAATCGGCTTGCGGAATATCCGCGAGATTGAGGCCGTCGTCGCCGGCGAGCGCGAGCCGCGCCTTGATCGGCGTCACTGCTGCGACCGGTTTTGCGTCGGCGACCCAAAGCGGCGCATAATCCCGCGCCGCGTAATAGTCGGCGATATCCTTGTGTTCGAGCCAGAGTTCGGCGGCCTGGCGGCCTCTGCCTTGCGGCACCGGCCAGGCATCGAGCGCCTTTTTCACTGCGGCGGCAAAGCCGGGGAGCGGCGGCTTCTCAGGCCCGTTGGGTGAGGCGCTTTTGGAATCGTTCGGCTGCGCCGCCTTGGCTGCGGCGGGTTTGGCTGCAGGTGGCGTATCGCTCGGCAAGCTGAGCTTGGGCGGCAGGCTTGCCGGCGCATCATCCGGCAACGGCGTTGCCTCTTGCGCCGGAATGGCGCCAGTCACGTCGTCCGGCACCGCCGGCGCTTTGGCGCTCACCGGCGCGGCGATGATCTGCGCCGGCTGGCGATCGGGCGGCGCCTTATCCGGCGCCTGGGCATGAACCGCAAAGGGGAGACAGACCGCCAGCACGGCGGCGAAAACGAAACCAAATCGACAGTCGCGGTACATGCGCGTCCTTAACGCCTGAGATCACGATCCGGAGCGTAGCACGAATAAGTAAATTAAAGCGGCACGCCGATGGAACGTCGCGCACTGGCCGGACAGAATTGCGGTCGAAATTGATGAGCGATCCGAACAATGTCCGCGATTGCGCCGCCCGTGCGGGCCGACCCTGCGAACTTAGGCCGCGGCATGGCCCTCGTCAGGGTCCTTGTCCATCAAACTCTCGTCATCGGCGTGATGGAATCCGTACTCTTTCATCTTGCGATAGAGAGTCGAACGGCCAATGCCGAGCTTGCGCGCCACCGCCGACATTTGTCCGCGATAATAGGCGAGGGCGAATTTGATCGTCTCGGCTTCGAGATGATCGAGCTGACGCAGATTCCCGGCGCCGTCGAGCAACGGCAGGACGTTCGGATCGCGGACTTCGACGCGGACCACTTCGCGCTCGGGCCGGGCCGGCCGCACCAGCGAGGCGGGTGCGACCGGAATGCGCACATCGAAACCCTCGACCTGCGCGGCGATCTGCGGGAATTCGGTGATGGTGAGTTCGTCGCTATCGGCAAGGACCACGGCGCGGAAGATGGCATTCTCCAGCTGCCGCACATTGCCGGGCCAGGGATAGGAATTGAGCAGGGCCAGCGCCTCGGCGCTGATGCCGCGCAGCGGCTTGCCTTCCTCGGCCGCAAAACGCGCCGCAAACCGCCGGGCGAGATCGGCGATGTCTTCGCGCCGCGCGCGCAGCGCCGGGACGGTGATGGGAAAGACGTTCAAGCGATAATAGAGGTCTTCGCGGAAGACGCCGCGTTTGACGAGATCGATCAGATCCTGATTCGTCGCCGAAATGATGCGGACATCGGCCTTGACCGGCCGCTTGGCGCCGACCGGATCGACTTCGCCGTCTTGCAGCGCGCGCAGAAGCTTGACCTGGGCGTCCTGGGGCAGATCGCCGACTTCGTCGAGAAAGAGGGTGCCGCCATTGGCCTCGACGAATTTGCCGAGATGCCTCTCCGTGGCGCCGGTGAAGGCGCCCTTCTCATGGCCGAAGAGAATCGATTCGACGAGGTTTTCCGGCAGGGCGCCGCAATTGACCGTGACGAAGGGTTTGCTGCGCCGGTCGGAGGCGCCTTGGATCGCCCGGGCGATCACTTCCTTGCCGACGCCGGATTCGCCTTCGAGCAAAACCGGGATCGTCGATTTCGCCGCGCGCTCGCCGAGCCGGACGACGCGCTCCATGTCTTCGCTCTTGCTGCGCAGATCCTTGAAGGTCAGCGTGCCGGACGATTGCCGGTTGAGCCGGCGCACTTCGTCCTCGAGGGCTTCGACGCGTAGCGCATTCTTGATCGAAACCTGCAGCCGTTCGGCACCGACCGGCTTCACGACGAAGTCGATCGCGCCGGCGCGCATCGCCGAGATCACCGCATCGATCGAGCCATGCGCCGTCTGCACGATGATCGGAATAGCGCGCTTCTGATCCCGCATCCGTTCGAGGACCGTCATACCGTCCACATCGGGCATGACCAGATCGAGGATCACGACATCGACGTCGGCTGCCCGGGCCTCGAGGCGCTGCAGCGCGGCGGCGCCGCTATCGACCGATTCGCAGTCATAGCCGAACCGGCGAACCAGCGTTTCCAGAACGCGGCGTTGAACCGGATCGTCGTCGACAATCAGCACGAGTGAGGACATGGGCACTTTCTTTGATCGGCGGCGGCATGCCGCCATAAACCAGCACGAGGCCTTGGTCCCCAGGCGGGAACCGCGCGGCCGCCAGCCGCACCCGCAGGCTATCCACGCCTATGCTGGCCCATCAGGGTAAATGCGGTGTTAATGCGGCGCCTTATTGCGGCACAGGCGAGCGGTGCTTCGGACAATAAAAAAAGCGCCGAGATCACGATGATTTCGGATCGAATCGACCCGAAATCATAAACGTGATCGGTTTTCATCGTTTAGAGCGGGATTTTCGCGAAAAACCGCTGACACTTTTTCGCATCCCGCTCTAGCGAGAGCTCTGCGCCTGAAAGACGCCGGGCCGCGATTCGGCCCGGCGGAAACGTTAAAATTTTAGCGTTGAACGCGGAAAATCTGCTGGTGCAAATAGTCCGGCAGCTCGTCGGCCGGAATGGCAATCATCATATGGCCGTCCATCTTGACGACATCGACATCGAGTTTGGTGCCGTCGTTCAGCGTCGCGGTCGTGTGGCGCATCATCTCGACGCTCATGCGATGATGATGATGCGTCGCGGCGCTGGCGCCGGTCGTGGCCAATGCAAAAGCGAGTGCGCAGGCCGCGAGAGGGGCTTTGACATTCATGGTCTTATTCCTTTTCGTGTCTCGAAGACGCGGAACGGTGCGATCGGCGCCGCCGCGGCCAGCCAGAAGATCGGCCGTGCGCCTGTGTTTTCGCCGTAAAGCGTTGCTGCGTTACCCGGACGGGCGCTCAGGGCGCCTCAATAAAAGTTGAGCAGAAATATCCCGTGCCAAGCGTAACGCCGGGCCCTTGCGGCACGAATCAGAGCGCGCGGATTTTGCCATCCCGCTTGCCTGCGGTAAGGAAGGCCGCCAAGCGCGCGTCTCAAACCCGGTCGAGCCATGTCCTCAAAAGAAGCGTCTGCGGTCTTCTCGAATGTCGCGGCTGCGCCGACTGCAAAGACGGTCTTGGGTCCGCTCCCGGAATGGTCGCTCACTGATCTCTATCCGGCGATCGACTCGCCGCTGCTTGTTGCAGATTTCGCCCGTGCGGAGCGCGAGGCCAAGGCCTTCGCGGCGGATTACCGCGGCAACCTTGCGGCGCTGGCCGCACAAGACCTCGCCGACCCGCAATCGCACGACCTCGACGAGGCGGTGCGCCGCTACGAAGCCCTCGACGATCTCACCGGCAAGATCGGCTCTTACGCGAGCCTCGTCTATTCCGGCGACACGACCGACCCGGTGCGCGTGAAATTCTATGGCGACACCCAGGAGAGGCTGAACGCCCTCTGGACGGACTTGCTGTTTTTCCAGCTCGAACTCAATCGGCTCGACGATGACGTAATCGCGCAATTGGCGGCGCGACCGCCGCTTGCGCATTACCGTCCTTGGCTCGATGACATCCGCAAAGACAAGCCGCACGAACTCGCCGACGAAATCGAGCGATTGTTCCACGAGAAATCGGTCACGAGCCGCGCCGCGTTCAATCGCTTGTTCGATGAGACGATCGCCAGCCTTCGGTTCAAGGTCGGCGGCGAAGAGCTGACGCTCGAGCCCGCTCTCAATCTGATGGTCGACGAGAAGGAGGCCGTGCGCAAGGAAGCGGCGGGCGCCATCGCCGAGACCTTGTCGCAAAATCTGCGGACCTTCGCCTTCATCACCAATGTGCTCGCCAAGGACAAGGAGATCTCCGACCGCTGGCGCGGATTCGAGGACGTTGCCGACGCCCGGCATTTATCCAATCGCGTCGAACGTGAGGTCGTCGATGCGCTGGCCGCCGCAGTCGCGGCCGCTTATCCGCGTCTCTCGCACCGCTATTACAAATTGAAAGCGCGCTGGTTCGGCAAGGATGCGCTCGATTTCTGGGACCGCAATGCGCCGCTACCCAACCTGCCGCAGCGAACCTATGCATGGCATGAAGCCCGTGACACGGTGCTTGGTGCCTATGCCGATTTTTCGCCGCGTATGGCCGGCATCGCCGAACAATTCTTCGCCCGCAATTGGATCGACGCGCCGGTGCGCCCCGGCAAGGCGCCGGGTGCCTTCGCCCATCCGACCGTGCCCTCGGCGCACCCTTACGTGCTGCTCAATTACCAAGGCAAGCCGCGCGACGTGATGACGCTTGCGCATGAGCTCGGCCATGGCGTGCATCAGGTTCTGGCCGCGCCGAATGGCGCTCTGATGGCGCCGACGCCGTTGACCTTGGCCGAGACCGCGTCGGTCTTCGGCGAAATGCTGACCTTCCGTGCGCTGCTCGCCAAGGCGGGCTCCGTCAGCGAGCGCCGCGCCATGCTGGCGGCGAAGGTCGAAGACATGCTCAATACGGTGGTGCGCCAGATCGCCTTCTATACGTTCGAGCGCAAGGTGCATCTCGAGCGCCGCAACGGCGAACTGACGCGCGAAAAAATCTGCGAGCTTTGGATGAGCGTGCAGGGCGAAAGCCTCGGCCCGGCCATCCGGCTCGGCCCTGGCTTCGAGACCTTCTGGGCCTATATCCCGCATTTCATCCACTCGCCTTTCTATGTCTATGCCTATGCCTTCGGCGATTGCCTGGTGAATTCGCTCTATGGCGTCTATCAGCGCGCCGCCGATGGGTTTGCGGAACGCTACCTCGCCATGCTCGCGGCCGGCGGCAGCAAACATTATTCGGAACTGCTGGCCCCGTTTGGCCTTGATGCGAAGGATCCGGCCTTCTGGCAGATCGGCCTTGGCATGGTCGAAGGCTTAATCGCGGAGCTCGAAGGGCTGGAGGGCCAAAACTAAGCCTTTGACCCGACTTGGCCTTGAGCTTCGCCGAGGGATATGCTGGATTGCCGGCGCCGGCCGATTGACGTTTCGGCCCGGCCGTGGGATTTCGGTAAGGCCTGCGGACGCGGCAGGCTCAGGGGCGCTATGAGTTTCATTCCCTATCTCGCCACTGTCTGGCTCGCCATTGCCCTCGTCGTGTTCGTCGCGACCTGCATCGGGGCTTTGCTGCAGCCGCTGCTGCAGGCGCGGCGGGCAAAAAATCCCGAACAGCCGCCGGTGACGGCAGTCATGCCGATCAAGCTGGAACATTCCGGCTTCGATGTCGCCCAGGCGTCCGCCTTCGATCAGGCCTATCCGGATTACGAGGTTCTGTTCAGCGCCGCCGAGGCGGATTCCCCGGCGCTCGAAACCGCCTTCGCACTCAAGGCGAACCATCCGCGGATTCCGACGCGCATCCTGCGCTCGCAGTCGGATTTCGCAGTCAGCCCGAAGCTCAATACGCTCGATGCGCCGTTGTCGGCGGCTGCCCATGATTTCATCATGGTCAAGGATTCGAACATCGTGCTGGAGCGCGACACACTCGCCGATTTCATGCGCAATTTCGCGCCCGGCATCGGCATGGTCGTCGGCGTGCCGGTCGCCGAACGGGCCGAGACGATCGCCGGCCATATCGAGGGCGCGATCATCAACGCCCATGCGCGCCTTTTGCTCACCGCTTCCATGCTCGGCTTCGGCTATGGCGTCGGCAAAGTGATGCTGTTCCGGCGCAGCGATCTCGCCCGCGCCGGCGGCATCGACGCCGTGAGCTATACCTTGGCCGAGGACACGGCCATCGCCAAGGGCCTCGACGCGGTCGGGCTGCGCACTGTCTTTGCGCATCGCACCTTGCGCCAGCTCATCGGCTGGCGGACCTTACGCGAGGTCTATGACCGGCAGGTGCGCTGGAGCGTCATCCGCCACACGCATGAGCCGCTGACGTTTCCGCTGGAGCCGATCGTCAGTCCGCTGCCGGCCGCTTTTGCCGCGGCCCTGGCGGCGCCGGTTTTGGGCCTGCCTGGCTTTGCCGCCTTCGGCCTGACGCTCGGCGGCTGGTTCCTGGGCGAACTCAGCCTCGCGCGGCTCAAAGGCTGGGAAACATCGGTCTATGCGCCATTGGCCTTTCTGGGCCGTGAGACACTGGCGCTTGCTGCTTGGCTGCGGGCTTGGACAACGAATGATGTCGTCTGGCAGAACGGCCGCTTCGATGTCTTCGTCGGCGCGCGCAAGCCGCGGCCGGCGACGCTCCAATTGCGGCCGCGGACCTCGGCGCGGGAGCGCGCCTGATCGTCTGGCGATGAGCGGCTAACCGCGGCGCTGCTCGGGCGGCGCGTAACGCGTCCCGAAGATCGCATCCCAATAGGGCGCGCTGACGCCGAAATAGCTCTCCGGATCGCGGAAATGATGCAGCATATGGGCTTGGCGCAAGTAGCGTCCGAGCCGTGTCGTCGGCGTCGCGTGATGCACGTAATAATGCACCATGTCATAAGCCAGATAGCCGACGATGAAACCCATCAGCACCGGGTAGCCGAGCGGGCGGCCGAAGAGGACGAGCGCGACGCCCAAAGCGATCAGCATGATCGGGCCGCTGAGCAAGGGCGGCATGACGAGCCGCAGCGGATCGTTCGGATGGTCATGATGAACGCCATGGATCAGGAAATGCAGCCGCGCGCCCCATTTCCCTGGAAATTCGGCGTGGAAAAGATAGCGGTGCCCGAAATATTCGATCAGGGTCCAGATCGCGTAACCGAGCGCCGTGAGCGCGATGACCGCCAAGGGCGAAAAACTGCTGAAACTGAGCCAGCCCAGCCACGCCACGATCGGCGTGTAGAGGAACAAGGGCATCGACCAATGCACGCGCGAAAGCTTGTCGAGCAGCGCATTGTCGAAAAGGCGCGGCGAAGCGCGCAAGGCTTCCGCCGTGGTCCCGGCGTTGGGTGACGTCATCAGCTAGGCCTTTTTCCGGTGCCCGAAACGGCGCATGCCTTACAGGCGATCAGGCGACGACTGATGAATATTTGCGCCCATTCGTCAAGCCGGCGGCTCAACCGCGGCGTAAATTGATTTTACAAAGATGTTATGGGCCCGTTGATATTGCGTCGATTGCGGCGCTCCATCGCGTCGCGCCCGCCTGCCGGCGCCGGGCTTTCCCCGATGCCCGTGAGGCTTTGCCGCCTTGATCCGCTGCACCGGCGCCGATAAAAGGAGGCCACTCGAAGGCATGCGAAAGCCCGGCCCGTTGTGCGAATTGTTCCGGTTTCGATCCGTTGGGATCGACGGTGTTCGCAAATATTGCGGTCGTGGCCCCTTCTCACGGTTGGCCTGCGGCGCGAGATCGCGCCGTCATGCTTCTGGCGTTCTTCGACCACCGGCGGGATGAATCGCAAAGGTCCAGTCCCCGGTCGAATGTCGGCAGATTTTGTCATCACGAAGTGAGCCATGCCCGAATCCGCTCTACCTGAAGATATGCAGTCAAAGAAATACGGGATTGCCATCATCGCCAACGACCGCGTCATCGATTGGCTTCTGCCCTTCTTCGAAAGCTATCTGGCGACAAGCGCGTCGATACCGCTCTACCTCATTCCTTACGACGACAACCTTGAGCGCACGCGCAAGGCGGCCGACGCCTATGGCGTCGAGATCGTCTCGATCGACAGCACGGAACTCGATGCGCTGGCGCGCCGGCTTTATCCGCTCAATCCGGGGCATCGCCGCCGGTTGCGGAAGTTGCTGGCGCTGGCGCTTCCGCTCGACGAGGTCATCTATCTCGACGTCGATACGATCATGCTGCAGGATTTCACCAAGGTCCTCGGCCATATCGAATCCGGAAAAGCCGAGTTTATCGTCTCGGCGCGGTGCCACGACTACATCTATAATTCGAGGCACAAAGATTACGATTTCCTCCGCGACGCGCTCTTGTTCAATGATGGGTTCTTCGTCACGTCGCGGCGCGTTCTTTCGTTGCAGAACTTCTTCGATGTGATCGCCCAGGATGAGCGGATCTTTCATACGGTCCGCCAGCGCGGCGGCTTGTTCGCTCAGCCGCTGACCAATTTCGTCGTGCACCGGCGCGGTTTGAAGATCGCGACCTTGCCGGAGGCGGTCCCAAGCGCTTCGGGCGAGAGCTATTACAAGAGCGAAGGCATCACCCTGAGCCCCGAAGGGCCGGTCGATTTCAGGGGCGACAGACTGTATTTCTGCCATTGGCCGGGCATTATCGGCATGCCGCGCCGGCAGCGTCCGATCGACCAATATTGGCATCAATTTGCCGACAAGGCCGCCGCGCGCTTTCGCGCCTAGTGCGCGCGCTAGCTCGCGCCGTCGTACCGGGTCACAACAGCGGTTCGGCGAGGGCCCGAAGGCTTTGCCGATAGGCGGCGGGCGTAAAGAACCGCTCGTAGAGCCGCTGCGTATCGCTGTCGGCGCAAGCCGCGTCGCCGGTGGTGGTCCCTTTCATGGCGCGCCGCATGGCACCGGCAAAATCCTTGGCGCTTTCAGCCAGCACGACATTCCCCAGAGCGGCCGGGTCGATCCCCATGCCGCGAAACGCCTGACGCGTGGCAATCAGCTGCGCGCCGCTCGACAGCGCCTCGACCGTCTTGATCGAAATGCCGAAGCCCGATGTCGTCGGCAGGAGGATCGTGCCAGCCTGGCTATAGATTTTCGCAAGATCATCGCTGAAGCCGGCAAAGAGCGCCTCATAGCGGCGATACAGCCGCGGCGCGCGGGCACGCACCATGCGGTCGATATTGCCGACAATGCGGACGGGAATATCGCCGGCCTGCGGCATCACCTCGCTCAAAAACCATTTGAGGCCGAGGAAATTCGGATAATTCGAACTGGCGACGATGACGATGTCTTGGCCGCGGCTGAGCGGCATCGCGGACACAGCCGGGAAAAGCAGCACGTGGCGCTTCTCCGGCAGCAGGGCGCGAAAGGCCTCCGCTTCTTCGGTGTTGAGGTGGATCAGCACATCGGCGGCGCGCATCTGCGCGAGTTCACGCGCAAGCATCGTCTCGTACGTGGCTTTCGGCGCAAGCGTCCACGCATCGTGATTGCGCAAGGCGAATTGCCGCGCTTGCAGATCATGCGTGTCGAGCAGCAAAGGCACGTGATCCTCGCCGCGCAGCTTGACGGCGACCGGCATGCAAAAGAAATGATTGCAATGAATGAGGTCGACCTTGAGCGTCCGGAGAGCGTCAGGCAGAGCCGACCGGTCGGCGGCCTCGACCAGCATGGCGGCATAATCGCCGTGCAGCCAGGCGCTGGCGGCCGCCGCGAAGGTCCGCGTCGGCAGGGCGCTGAGAGGCATGCCGGTGAAGAACCGACCCTCGGCTTTGAGGTCCTGCGTCGCGGCGAAATAAGCCTGCGCGGCCGGCGATTGCGCGGTCTTGCCCGGGAATCCGTCAACCGCCAGACTGTGCACGTTCGCGCCGAGCGCGCGATAGGCTTCCGCTTGCGCGGCGAAGACATTGTAGCTGCCGCAAGAATGCCATGCGGGATGGACCAGAAGGACCGTCTTGCCCGTCAGGCCCGAGGCGGAAGCTGCTGGCGCCGGATAACGCGTCACGCGTCTTGCCGGGCGGCCCGTGCGATGACTGTCGGCGGGACTCTCAGCCAAAGCAACAGCGCGCGCGTCTTCCAGGAGCCGATCGCCGCAGCGACGTCGGCATAATGATCGACGATCTGGCCGGCTGCGCGCGAGCGGCGCCGCCAAGCCGGCGCTTGCGGATCGGGATCGGGCTGGTCGAGCCGCACCAGCGCGAGGAAATAATCCAACGGCACCTGGCTATGTTTATAGAAGCGATCGGCGTTTCTAACGAGATGATCGACAATGAGGTGGCGCGCATAATCGTTATTGTTATGCGATGTCGAGTCGTAGACTTTGTAGCGGTTGAGCTGCGGCTGGCGTGAGAACTCGTTGCCGCCATGAATGCGGTAGATAAAAACCGGCGTATCGACGATGGCGCCGCCGTAAAGGCTGCAGATGCCTTGTGCGAAATACATATCTGTTCCGGTTCGTAATCCGGCCAATGGCGGATTGTCGACGAATTGGCGCAAGGCGTCGCGGCGATAGCAGAGGCCGGACGTCGGCGACCATACCCATTCCACCGTTCCGTGGGGCACGAGATGAACGTTGTCGCGCAACGATTCGGCAAGGCCGGGCGGCGGCCAGTCGGGCTGAAACGCGTGCGCGTAGGGCCGAAGCAGATTGTCGCGCCGCCCGGCGCCGCTCTGGATATAGCGATTCAGTTGTTCGCCGGTACCGATGACGATTTGGTCATCCGTACTTTGCAGCATATCGCCCGAAGTGAGGCCGACATGCACACGCAGCGAAAGATGCACGAACATATGCGCGTCGATCGCTTGCGGCAGCAGAAGATCGTCGGCATCCATGAAAATCACATAGGCCCCGCGCGCGATCTCGAGGCCGTCGAGGGATGCCGCGGTCTGGCCGTCATTCCTGGCGCGCCGGACAATGCGAAGCTGTGGATAACGCGCCTCGAGCGCGGGCAAGACGTCGCGGCTTTCGTCGGTCGAGGCATTGTCGACGACGATACATTCAACGTTCGGATAGGTCTGGCCGAAGACGCTGCCCACGACCTGATCCAGAAAACGGCCGTAATTATAATTGACGACGATGACACTGACGCAGGGAAGCTGAAATCCGGCCTGCTGTGTCGCCATCTCTCGCGTCGAAGGGTCCCGCAAAGGGGCTGAAATGTTCATCGGAGCTTGCCTGCCTGCCGCCTTCGCGCCCTCAGGTTCATGATCTTGCCTAAGCGCTCGGGTATTCAAGGCGAATAGAAGCTATATCTTTCCCTCTACCTTGGCTATAGCGCCAAGTCAGCAGCGGACCTCCGCGGCGGATGAGATATGCTTAATCCGGTCGCCGGTTGGCACACGGACCTTTTACTTGCCAAGGATGATCGTCGGCAAGGAGAGACTGCGAACCAATGCGCCGGAATGATGACGAACGGCCGGATGCGCCCTGTGGCGCATCATCCGAACGCTGAACAGAAGCAGAGAATTAACAAGTGCCAAGACTGCTTTACGTCTATCTCGGTCGGCGGATCCTTTTCACGGTCGTGTTGCTCGAAGTCGGGCTTTGCGTGCCGGTGGTGATGACGCAGCTTTTCCATTATCTGCCATCGTCCGCGGTGCGCAGCGGCCTGCTGATGCCGGCCTTGATGGGGACTTTGCCGACCGCCATCTATCTCGCCTTGCCAATGGCGGTCGGCGTTGCTGTGGCGCTTGAGTTTTCGCGTATGGCAGCCGAGGGGATGATCGCGGTGCTTTATTCGCTGCGTCTTTCGGTGCTGTCGATCTGCGTGCCGGCCGCCGCTGTCGCGGCGATCGCCGTCGTCCTCGGCTATTGGGTGTCGATCGTCGTCGCACCGGACAATGTCGGGCAGATGCACGATGTCATCTACGTCATCCGCAATTCGCTCAATCACCGGATGCTGGAGCCGGCGCAATTCTACACATTCGATAACGGCGCGCGGACGCTCTATTTCAAGCGCTGGAAAACGGAAGATGTCGTCGAGGGCATGTTCATCCATCAATATAATGCGACGAAAAAGGAAGAAGAGATCATCACTGCCAGACAGACCGAGTTTCGCCGCAACGAGCATGGCGTCCTGCTGGTCATGACGCATGGTTCGTTTCAAAGCCGGCCGAATGGCAGCAATGAAATCCGGACCGCCGACTTCGACCAATATGTGATTCAATTGGATATGCAGGGCACGAATGGCATGCCCAAGCGCGGCTGGCGCGGCGTTTTCGAAATGCCCGGCGCGGAATTCCTCGCCGCATGGCCCGGCCGCAACGGCCAGACGGAGATGATCGCCGACTGGATGAGCGAAGCGGCGAAACGTTTCGGAATTCCGATCATGGCCCTGTCGCACGCACTGCTGGCGATCGGCCTGGTCTTGACCTTATCGAGTACGACGGGGCGCAACGCGACGACCATGGCCGCTCTTGTCGCAATTCCGGTCATTCATATCGGAATCTTGATCGGGACGGAAAGCTTGGTGCGGCGCGATCCCTTCCTTGTGTTTCTCGTCGCTGTGGCGATCGGCCTCGAATTTATCGTCGCGCTGGCGCTCATCCTGCGCCAGCAAGCGCGCTTTGTGGTGAAGGGCAAGGGCGGCCGTGACCGCAGCGTGCCGAGCGGGGCCACGGCCTCGCTATAGGCGGGCTTTGAGCGCCTCAGACGACGAGACGCGGCACGCTGACGTGCTTGCCGATGTTGAAGGCGCGCCGATAGGCCGCGGTCACATCGGCGGGACGGCCAATGGCGGCGACATGGCCCTCATCGATCCACAGGATGTTGTCGCACAAGGTTTCAAGCGTGCTGAGATCGTGCGAGACGACGAGAATCGTTCCTCTCGAAGCGAAATCCTTGATGTAATCGTCGCATTTCTTGGCGAAGGTCGCGTCGCCGACAGACAGCGCCTCGTCGACGATCAGAATATCGGCATCGGCATGGGCGCAGACGGCGAAAGCGAGCCGCGCCATCATGCCGCTTGAATACATTTTAAGCGGCTGATTGAAGAATTCGCCGATGTCGGCGAAAGCCGCGATTGAATCGAGTTTGGGCAGAATGTCCTTGCGGCGCAGGCCGAGAATGGCGCCGCCGATCAGTGCATTCTCGCGCCCCGTCAATTCGAGATCGAAGCCGGCACCGAGCGCCAGGATGGGTGCAATCCGCCCCGCGACCTGAATGTCGCCGCAGCTCGGCTTGCTGATGCCGCAGATGAGCTGCAGCAAAGTCGTCTTGCCGGTGCCGTTGCGGCCGATGATGCCCCAGGTCTCGCCGCGACGGACCTCGAAGCTGATGTCGCGCAAGACCCAATGCGGATGATAGAACTGCTTCCACCGGCCGAACAGGGCCTGATAAAGCTGGTCGTTCCGCTTCAGGTAAAGTTGGAACGCCTTGCCGACGCCTTTGCAGCTGATTGCGACTTCAGATGACATCGACGAAGACATTCTTGTAACGCATGTAGAATCGATAGGCGGAGCGGAAGATGACGAGCGAGACAAAGACCGTCCCCAGATAGAGCCAGAGATTCGGTAGCCGATCGAGCAGCACGATATCGCGCATGAGCTCGACGTAATCGCCGATCAGATTGATCCGCAACACATAGCGCAAGCCCGGCGGCACATCGTCGATGGAATAGAAGATCGGCGTCGCGAACATGAAAACCGGGACGATCGACGCCATCAAATGCATCACGTCGCGGGTGAACGAGCCGAGCGCCATCAGAAACCACGACACGCCCAGCAGAAAAAGGAAAAACGGCACGAAAACGAAAGGCAGCAGCAGGATGGTCGGCGCCAGCTGATGCGTAATGAGCACAGTGAAGAACAGCAACACACAGAAGCTGATTCCGGCATAAACGCTCGCCCGGATCGCCGCCGTCCAAGCCAAGGTTTCGCTCGGGAATATCGATTTTTTGATGAAGTTCACGTGTTCGTGCAGCAGGCCGGGTGCGCGATAGGCGAGCTCCGCGAACAGGTTGAAGACGATGAGGCCGACAAAAATATTCAGCGAATAATTGGCGACGCCATGTGAGGCTGTTTGGCTGCGGATGCCGACGGCATGCGAGAAGATGATCGTATAGACCGACAGCATCAGCAGCGGCCCGAAGATCGCCCAGAGCCAGCCGAGGATCGAACCGCTGAAACGCGCCATCAATTCGCGCCGGACGACGGCGCGGATCAACTCGCGAAAGTGCCAAGCTCGCTCTAAAGGCGTGACAAGTCCGAGACTTTCGGCAAATTCGCCCGTGATGCCGGAGCCCGGTTTCTTGACGGCAGCATCTGTCATAATCGTTGAGCAAAACCCCAGATGGAGGCGGATGTAGACCAGTTTGCGCCCGTCTAGTCAACGCGGGTGGCGATTGCCGGCGGCCGACCAAGCCGTGCGGTCGGGCGTTGCGACGCCAGCGAGTGCCACTTGGCGGCGCAAAGGGCGGCAAAAATTTGTCGTCGTCGCAATCTCGTCTTCAAGTCTTTGCAGCGCCCGGCGGGCGGTTTCGGCACCGACCTCGGCGAAACGGCAGGCGCGCCCCGGTCGCAATTGCGCGAGGCGGCCGATATCGGCGCGCGCAACATGGCCGAGCTTGGGATAGCCGCCGGTCGGCGGATGATCGGCCATCAGGACCAGCGGCTTTTTGTCTCCCGCGATCTGGATCGCGCCCAAAGCCACGCCGTCGGAGACGATATTATAGCCGCGGCTATGCGCGACCGGCGGCCCGTCGAGCCGATAGGCCATGCGATCGCCGGCCACCACCCGGAATGGCGCGCTGAAGAAAAGATCGCGTGCAGCGGGATCGAAATAATCGTCTTGCGGGCCGAGCACGACGCGCAAGGGCGCGTCGGGATCAGGCCGCAACCAGGGGGCGACGATCATCGCGTCATCGGCGCAAGGTCCGGTACTGGCTTCAAGAGGTAGGTCATCGCCGGCGCGCAAGAGGCCGCCGTTGAGGCCGCCCATGCCGGCACGCGCATAGGTAGCGCGGCTGCCGAGTTCGATCGGCGTGCGCAATCCCCCGGCGACGGCGAGATAGGTGAAAATGCCGGCCACGCCCGGCCGCGCAGCCAATATCTCGCCCGGCGCCAAACACAACCGCGCTGCGGCGCCAACCAATTGGCCGCCGCGAAACCAGGCAAAGCCGCCGCCGCAAAAGGCAAGGCTGACCGGTGCGTCGGCTTCGACGATCAATTCCAATCCGCCTGGGCCGATCTCGACGGCCGCGGCGTCGGCCGCATTGCCGAGGGCGAGATTGGCGGTGCGAAAGGCAACCCAGTCCATCGGCCCGGCCGGCGTCACGCCGTAGCGGCGGTAGCCGAACCGGCCGCCGTCCTGGATCGTTGCGCCGGGCCCGGCGCCGAGTATGCGCAAATGCGCCATCTATGCCTTCTGCCGGATTGCCGGCGCGCCGTCGGCGGCAGCCTGCCGCAGGGTTGCGAATGTCGCACCATCGACCGGCACAAAGCTGATCCGGTCACCGAGATCAACGGCGACAGGAGGCATGCGGCGCGGATCGAAAAGCAGCGCCGGCGTCGCCCCGAGATTATACCAGCCGGTCGGCATCGGCCGGTTGGCGATCAAGGCTTGCCCGCCGGCGATCAGCAGCGCGCCTTGCGGCACCGGCGGGCGCGGCTTTGGCCGCCGCGAGATGGCGAGTTCGGGCGGAAGGCCGCCGAGAAAGACATAGCCCGGGGCAAAGCCGAACATGTAGATGCGATAGGTCGCCCCGGCATGCAGCGCCACGACGCGTTCGGGCGCGAGATTGAGCGCGGCTGAGACCTCGGCCAAATCCTCGGCATGTGGCGGCTCGTAACAGGCCGGGATCAGCCAATGTCTTGCCGGGGCCACGGCCTCGGGCGCCATCTCCAGCCGGCGCAGCCGGGCGATTAAGGCATCGGTTGCGAGCACGCGCGGATCGAAATGGATCATCAGCGAACGGTAGGTCGGCACCGCCTCGATGATGCCGGGAATCGCGGCCTGCGCCAGAGCGCGATCGAAGGCATGCACCTTGTCGTTGAGCGCGGCATCGATCGCTGCGCCGAATTCGACGACGAGGGCGGATTCGCCGGCGGGCAGGAAGCGGGGCGCGGTGGGCATGGCAGCCTCCGGCGCGAGCCTCTCAGCTCAATTGGGCAGCCAATGGGCGAAGACGGCAATTAATAGAAAGGCGCCGAGCAGGACGCGATAGACGGCGAAGGGCCAGGAGGCGAAACGTTCGAGAATGCGCAGCAGGCCCCAGATCGCGATGAAGGCCGAGATCGAGGCAACGACGAGGCCGAAGGCGAGGATCGACCAGGCATGCGCATCGAGATGCGCCTTGTGCAATTCGTAAAGCTCTTTGAGCCCGGCGGCGGCAATGGCCGGAATGCCGAGCAGGAAGGAAAAGCGCGCCGCCTCGGTGCGTTCGAGGTCGCGGAATAGCGCCGCGGTAAACGTCGCGCCCGAGCGCGAGACGCCGGGAATCAACGCGCCGCACTGCGCCAAGCCGACGATCATCGCATCCTTCAAATCGACATGGTCGAGCGTGCGCTTATGGCGCGAATAAAGCTCCGCCAGCGCCAGCAAGGCGCCCATCACGATATAGGCGACGCCGATGGCGGCGAGCGAGCGCAGCGGCGAATTGCAGGCGTTGAGCAGTTTCGACAGAAGCGAGCCGACGATGATGATCGGCAATGTCGCGAGAAGAATCCAGACGCAGAAGCGCAGCGACCAATCGGCGTAATCGCGCCGTTGCAGGGCGGCGACCGCGCCGCCGGTGAGGCCCTTTACGTCGGTCCAGAAATAGCTGAGGACCGCGGCCAGCGCCGCGAGCTGCATGGCGGCGGAGAAGGCCGAGCCCGGATCGTTCCAGCCAAGCAGCGCCGGCACGATCCGCATATGCGCCGTCGAGGAGACGGGCAGAAGCTCGGTGATGCCTTGAACGACGCCGAGAACGCCGACCTTGGCATAGCCCAGCGCGACAAATCCGGTATCGAGGCCTTCCGTGCAGGCGCCAGCCATGTCGATGAATTCCCGCCCGTTTTCGATTCGTGCTCTGCACGTGCCGCAAAAGTGTGCCGCAGGCAAGAGGCCACGTAAATGGGGCGGGATTCACATCGCAATTTCGGCCGTGGACAACAGAGCCGCACTAAAGCGGCGGCCGTGCGCGCGGGTTCAAGCGAAGCTGTGCAATCGTTCGAGATCGGCGATCAGCCCGGGGCCGGTCGGAGTCCAGCCGAGCGTCTTGCGGGTCTTTTCGCTCGAGGCGCGAAGATCGTGCGCCGCGAACATCGCCAGCCAGCCGAAATGCGCCGGGGCTTCTTCCGCGCTTATGGATTTCACCGGCACCTTCAGGCTGCGGCCAATGGCTTCCGCGATATCGCGCATCGGCACGCCTTCTTCAGCCACGGCGTGATACTTCGCGCCGGCCTCGTTCTTTTCCAGCGCAAGCCTATAAAGCCTCGCAACATCCGAGACATGGGCCGCTGCCCAGCGATTGCCCCCGTCCCCCACGTAAGCGCAGACGCCCTTCTCGCGCGCCACGGCGACGGCGTAAGTGATCAGCCCCTGCTTCTCGGTATCGTGGACCTGCGGAAGACGCATGACCGAAGCGCGCACGCCTTTCAGCGAGAGAGCCGTCTGTTCGGAAACGCGGGGAAATGGGAAGTCCGGCGGGATATCATTGTCTTCGGTCGCCACTTCGCCGGGCCGGGCTAATCCCGCTGTTCCGCCTGTGACGATGAGGGGCCGATCGGAGCCGGCGAGAACAGACCCCAAAGCTTCGATGGCGCGCCGGTCGACCGCGCAACTCTCGGCAAAATTCGACCAGTCGTGAATAAAGGCGAGATGGATGACGGCATCGGCGGTAGCGGCCCCAGTGCGCAAGCTCTCGAGGTCTTCAAGCGAACCGCGATGCACCTGCGCACCGGCAGCGGCGAGGGATTTCGCGCCTTCGTCCGACCGCGCCAGACCAAGGACTTTATGGCCGCCGGCGATCAGCTCCTTGACGACGGGGAAGCCGACGAATCCGGTCGCACCGGTCACAAACACACGCATGAGCAAGTCTCCAAGTTTCGTTGGAGACAGATCTCGCCTCATGCTTTATTCTGGTAAAGTAGTGAGTTTATCATAGTAAGATAGCTGACAGAATGAGCGAGCATCTGACCGTCGAGAATCGGCTTGGCACCTATCTGCGGGACCGCCGCACCAAGCTTGATCCGGCCGCATTGGGCTTTCCCGCCGGGCGCCGCCGCACGCGAGGCTTGCGCCGCGAGGAGGTTGCCCAGCGCGCCAATATCAGTGCGACCTGGTACACCTGGCTCGAACAGGGGCGCGGCGGTGCGCCCTCGGCCGATGTGCTCAATCGGATCGCCCGCGCGCTCATGCTCACGGATGTCGAACGCGAGCATCTGTTTCTGCTTGGCCTCGGACGGCCGCCGGAAGTGCGTTATCGCAAGAGCGAAGGCGTCACACCGCGGTTGCAGCGGATCCTCAATGCCTTGGACCCCGTCCCGGCCGTGATTCGGACGGCAATCTGGGATGTCGTCGCCTGGAACCGGGCGGCGACCGTCATGCTGGGCGATTATGGCGCCTTGCCGCCGCAGCAGCGCAATGTGCTGCGCATCCTCTTCCTCGATCCGCAGGCCCGCGCCGTCCAATACGACTGGGAAAGCGTGGCGCGGTTCGTTTTGGGCGCCTTCCGGGTGGACGCAGCGCGCGCCGGCGCCGGCGTGGAGGTTGAGGCGCTCGTCGATGAACTTTGCCGGCTCAGCCCCGAATTCAGGGCCATGTGGGCCGAGAACGACGTGCATGGCGCGCATGGCGACGTCGTCAAGCGCATCCGCCATCCGGTCCTCGGTCCCTTTGCCTTCGAATATTCGGCCTTTGCCATCGATGGGCGCCCCGATCTGTCCCTGGTGGTCTATAATCCGGCAACGCCGGCCGACGCCGAGCGGATCAGATCGCTGCTGACGCCGCAGCCCAAAGCCAATCCTTGACGCCCGCAGCCTGCTCGACAAACCGCGGCGCCTCGTGTAGAAGCCGCGCCTTAACTTAAAACAGCGTTCCGAAACGCCCGCCTGGCGGCTGCGGCCGAACCCAGGCGAAACGGAAGGACTATTCCCGATGCCCAATATTATCGAAGAGCTCGAAGCCGCTCAGGTCGCCAAGCTCGCTGCCGTTCGGCCGGTTCCGCAATTCCAGCCGGGCGACACGCTCGTCGTCAACGTCAAGGTGAAGGAAGGCGAGCGCACCCGCGTTCAAGCCTACGAGGGCGTCTGTATCGCCCGCACCGGCGGCGGCCTCAACGAGAGCTTCACCGTCCGCAAGATTTCCTACGGCGAGGGCGTCGAGCGCGTCTTCCCGATCTATTCGCCGAACATCGATTCGATCAAGGTGCTCCGCCGCGGCAAGGTGCGGCGCGCCAAGCTCTATTATCTGCGCGACCGGCGCGGCAAGTCGGCACGTATCGCCGAAAAGCTGGAGACGCCGGAGGCAAAGGCCGCGCGCGAGGCGGCCAATGCTCAGATCGCGACGGCGAAAAAGGAAGCGCCGGTGAAGAAGGCCGCGGGCGCCATCCGCGCACCGAAGGGCGGCGGCAAGGGCAAATAAGCCGCCAAGGCCGGACGTCAGCCGAGCGGCGCGTTCAAAATCCAGCGATGGCCGAACGGATCGCGGAAGGTCGCGAGCCGCGTGCCCCAAAAACTATTGGTCGGGTTCGTCTCGCCTTTGCTGCCGAGCCCGATCGCCCGCTTGAAAACGAGATCGACCTCCTCGGAGGTCTCGAATTCCAGGCTGACCGAGACGGTCATCGGTTCGCCCGGCACCGGCACACGGGTATTGCCGAATTCGGGAAAGGCGTCGGCGAGCATGACCGAACCGCCGTTGATCAAGAGCTCGCAATGCATGATCCGCAGCCCGTCGAGGGCCGGCATCAGCGCCTGCTGCTTCGCCCCGAACACGGTCGTGTAGAAGGCAATGGCGGCCATGGCCGGCGAAACGGTGAGATAGGGCGCGACAGGCGGACGCATTCGATTCTCCGCTGATCCGGGCCTGTGAGCCCAGATGCCTCTGCATAGAGGCAATGACGTTTTTATAACTGTTCCTATATCGGTGTTGGGGTTAATAACGCCTCAGTTTCCGCCAGATATGCCGCGGCGGCAAGCGGCGCAGGGCCGTAACCTTATGAAGAGTGCATGAATCATGGCCGAGTTACGCACGCTCTATGACAAAATTTTCGACGATCATGTCGTCGACCGTCAGGATGATGGCACCTGTCTCATTTATATCGATCGCCATCTCGTCCACGAGGTCACGAGCCCGCAGGCATTCGAAGGCCTGCGGCTTGCCGGTCGGCCGGTGCGCGCGCCACAGAAGACGCTTGCCGTCGTCGATCATAACGTGCCGACCTCCGATCGCTCGCAGGGCATCAAGGATGAGGAAAGCCGCATCCAGGTCGAGACGCTCGCCGCCAATGCCAAGAATTTCGGCATCGATTATTTCAACGAGCAGGATCGCCGCCAGGGCATCGTCCATATCATCGGGCCGGAGCAGGGCTTTACGCTGCCGGGCACGACCATCGTCTGCGGCGACAGCCATACTTCGACGCATGGCGCCTTCGGCGCGCTGGCGCATGGCATCGGCACCTCCGAGGTCGAGCATGTGCTGGCGACCCAGACCTTGATCCAGTCGAAGGCCAAGAACATGCGTATCGTCGTCGATGGCCAGCGCGGTCCCGGTGTCTTCGCCAAAGATATTATCCTTGCGATCATCGGCGAGATCGGCACCGCCGGCGGCACCGGTCACGTGATCGAATATGCCGGCGAAGCGATCCGCGATCTTTCGATGGAAGGCCGCATGACCGTCTGCAACATGACGATCGAAGGCGGCGCCCGCGCCGGCCTTATCGCCCCCGACGAAAAGACCTATGCCTTCATCAAGGACCGCCCGCGCGCTCCGAAGGGCGCCGCCTGGGACGAGGCGCGGCGCTTTTGGGAGACGCTGCATTCCGACGAAGGCGCGCATTTCGACAAGGAAATCCGGCTCGATGCCGCTAACCTGCCGCCGATCGTCACCTGGGGCACGAGCCCCGAGGATGTGATCTCGATCACCGGCCGGGTGCCGACGCCCGAACTGGGCGCGACCGAGGCCAAGCGCGCTTCGATCCGCCGCGCGCTCGATTACATGGGCCTGCAAGGCGGCGAGAAGATCGGTGATGTCATGATCGACCGCGTCTTCATCGGCTCTTGCACGAATGGCCGCATCGAGGATTTGCGCGTCGCGGCGAAGATCGTCGAGGGCAAGCGGGTGTCGGGCCGCGTCAATGCGATGGTCGTGCCGGGCTCCGGCCTCGTCAAGGCGCAGGCCGAGGCGGAAGGTCTCGACAAGATCTTCAAGGCCGCCGGTTTCGATTGGCGCGAACCCGGCTGTTCGATGTGCCTCGCCATGAACCCCGACCGGCTGGCGCCGGGCGAGCGCTGCGCCTCGACGTCGAACCGCAATTTCGAAGGCCGCCAGGGCTTCAAGGGCCGCACCCATCTCGTCTCGCCGGCAATGGCGGCGGCGGCGGCGGTGGCCGGCCATTTCGTCGATGTGCGCGACTGGCACTGACGCTGCGTCTTAACGGTCTGGCACGATCGCCGCGGCGCGCGGCATCTCGCCAGACCGCATGGGAGCGTTTCAGTTAAGAGGGCGGCTTGCCCGCGGCGCGGCGATCTTATAAGTCAGCGCCTCCACCTCGGCGGGCGTGGCGGAACTGGTAGACGCGCCAGACTCAAAATCTGGTTCTGGTAACAGAGTGTCGGTTCGATTCCGACCGCCCGCACCAAAGCCCCGCCTATTTCCGGCGCCCTGATCTTGCCTCATTGATGCAGCGATTGACTGCGGGTGACGCTGCCCTCGCGGGCCGCTATAAGCCGGCAAAACCGGGTGGAGTAAGGGAGAGGTCGGAATGCGTGGAAAAATAAAAGTGTGGGCGAAGCCGGCGCTGATTTTGGGGACGTTGGGGCTTTTGGGTCTTGGCCTGGCGCCGGCGCGCGCTGATGAGGCGGCCTGCCATGGTCTTGCGAGCGCCATGGTGAAGAATTCCAAGACGCCTTATCACAGCGTCGGCTCGATCTCCTTCGACCCCAAGGACCCGCCGGCGGGCGATGCCAAAATGACCGCCAAGCCGATCGCCACCGAGACGATTTTCACCGGCGACAAGGTCTTCGTGAAATTGCCGAGCGGCCAGTGGAAGGACATCCATGCCGCGATCGCCGAGCTGCAGCAGCGGGTCGAGTCGAGCGCGCAAAGCCTCACCGATTGCCAGCAGCTCGCGGACGACACGATCGACGGCAAGAAATTCGCGGTCTATACCGGCGCGGACAAGACCGACACGATCAATGTCGCGACCAAAATCTGGGTTTCGGCCGATACGGGCACTCTGGCGCGGACCGAGACCACGATCGCCGGCCCGACCGCGCCCGACGGCAAGATCCGGCATCAATTCATCTCGCTGCGCTACGACTACGCCGATATCAAAGCGCCGTCGGTTTCGAACTGACCCAGCGGGCGACCGCGGCCTCGTCGTCCTCCTTCGCGGCAACCCAGTCGCCGGCGCTTCCATCGCGCCGGTGCGCCTTTTTCCAGAACGGCGCGCGGGTCTTGAGGTAATCCATCAGAAATTCCGCGGCGTCGAACGCCTCGCCGCGGTGGGCGCTGGCGGTGGCGACCAAAACGATCGCCTCGCCGGCTGCGATCATGCCGGTGCGATGGATGACGAGGATGGCATCGAGCGGCCAGCGGCGCTCCGCTTCGGCGGCGACGCGGCCGATCTCGGCCTCGGCCATCTCCGAATAGCCTTCGATCTCGAGCGCGGCGAGAGTGCCGCCGTCGTCGCGGCACAAGCCGGTAAAAGTCACCAGCGCGCCGGTTTCGGCACCGAGGCCGAGCGCCGCGATCTCGGCGCTCGCGTCGAAAGCCTTCGTCTGAACGCGCAGGACGCGTCTCATCTCAGCCGCCCGTCATCGGCGGGAAGAAAGCGACTTCGGAGGCGGCAGCGATCGGCGCGCCAGCTTTGACGTGCTGGCGGTCAAGCGCGGCGCGGATCGCCCCCGCATTGGCAAAGGCTGCCGCGTAATTCTCGCCCCGCTGCTGCTGCCAGGCGATGAGATCGGCGATCGTCTTGACCGACGCGGGCGGGGCGATCTCTTCTTCAGCGAGGCCGATGCGCTCGCGCACCCAGGCGAAATAGCGGGCCTTCATGGCTTTTCATCCTCGTCGACGAGATATTTGACGCCTGCGGTCAGATAGTCCCAGCCGGTGTAAAGCGTCAGCAGTGCCGAGACCCAGAGCAGCGCAAGGCCGATGTGGGTCGTGCCCGGCAGAATCGGCTCGGCCGCCGGTCCGGCGATCAGAAAGCCGAGCGCGACGAGTTGTAGAAAGGTCTTCCATTTGGCCACCCGGCTCACCGGCACCGAGACCTTCAGCTCGGCGAGAAACTCGCGCAGGCCGGAGACGAGGATTTCACGGCACAGAATGACGATGGCCGCCCAGAGCGAGACGCTGGTGATCGTGTGGTCGGCAGCGAGCATGAGCAAGACGGCCGAGACGAGCAATTTGTCGGCGATCGGATCGAGCATGCGGCCGAGCGAGGATTGCTGCGCCAAGGCGCGGGCCAGATAACCGTCGAGGAAATCGCTGATGCCGGCCAAAATGAAGATCGCCAGCGCCGCCCAGCGCGCCGCGGCGACGCTCGGCCAGAACAGGCAGCCGACGACGACCGGCACGGCGGCGACCCGACCATAGGTCAAGAGATTGGGCAGGCTGAAGCGCCGGCTTGGCCCGCGTGCGACGGTGGAAACGACCATGTCGGGAAGGAACATGCCGCGGCGCAAAAGGTCAATAGACGCCGCTCGCATGCGTTGTCAGGTGCGCTCGCCGTGGAAGAAATCATAGACGAGCTTCGCCGTCGCCGAATTGATGCCATCGACCTTTTCGAGATCGGCGAGGCCGGCGCGCGCCACGGCCTTGGCCGTGCCGAAAGCCTGCAGCAGGGCTCTTTTACGTGCCGGTCCGATACCGGCGACCTCGTCCAAAGGATTACGGGTGAAGTCCTTCTTGCGCCGGGCGCGATGCGTGCCGATGGCGAAGCGGTGCGCTTCGTCGCGCAGCCGCTCGACGAAATAGAGCGCCGGATCGCGCGGCGGCAGCCGGAACGGCTCCTTGCCCTCGACGAAAAAGGTCTCGCGCCCGGCTTCGCGGTCGAGCCCCTTGGCGATCGCGACCACAGCGACATCATTGATGCCAAGATCGGCGAGGACGCCGCGGGCGGCTTCGAATTGGCCCTTGCCGCCGTCGATCAGGATGAGGTCGGGCCGCTGCGGAAACGCATCGGGGTCCTGATTGGCGCCTTCGTCTTCTTTGGCGAGACGGGTGAAGCGACGGCGCAAAACTTCGCGCATCATGCCGAAATCGTCGCCCGGGGTTAAATCCTCACCCTTGATGTTGAAGGTGCGATAATGCGCCTTCATGAATCCCTCCGGGCCGGCGACGATCATCGCGCCGACCGCGTTCGTGCCCATGATGTGGGAATTGTCATAGACCTCGATCCGCCGCAGGCTGTCCTCGATGCCGAGCGCCGCGGCGAGGGCGGCGAGCAATTTCTCCTGGCTGGCGCCATCGGCTAATTTACGCGACAGCGCCTCGCGCGCGTTCTGCGTGGCGTGATCGACGAGGTCCTTCTTCTCGCCGCGCTGCGGCACCGCGACCTCGATGCGATGACCGGCGCGCTCGCAGAGCGCCCGTTCGAGCAATTCGCGGTCCTCGATCTCGTGCGAAAGCAGAACGAGCCGCGCGGCGGGCTTGTCGGCGTAGAATTGCGCCAGAAAGGCGCCCAGCACTTCGCTTTGGCTCAGGCTTTTGTCGGCGCGCGGGAAATAGCCGCGGTTGCCCCAATTCTGGTAGGTGCGGAAAAAGAAGACTTGCACGCAGAATTGCCCCGCCTCTTCGGCGATGGCGAAAACATCCGCCTCTTCGACCGAATGCGGATTGATGCCTTGCGCACCCTGGATGTTCGACAGCGCCGCAATGCGGTCGCGCAGACGCGCCGCGCGTTCATAGTCGAGCCGTTCGGCCGCCTCGTTCATTTCCTTGGCCAGCAGATCGCGCACCGCGCGGCTGCGACCGGAGAGAAAGGCTCGTGCCTCGTCGACAAGGGCGGCATAATTTGCCGGATCGACCTCGCCGGTGCAGGGCGCCGAGCAGCGTTTGATCTGATAGAGCAGACAAGGCCGCGTGCGATTGGCGAAATAGGAATCGGTGCAGGAGCGCAGCAGGAAGGCGCGCTCCAGCGCGTTCAAAGTTCGGTTGACCGCCCAGACGCTGGCGAAGGGTCCGAAATAATCGCCTTTGCGGTCGCGCGCGCCGCGGTGCTTCATGATCTGCGGCGCCGGATGATCGCCGCTGATGAAAATGTAAGGGAAGGATTTGTCGTCGCGCATCAGGACGTTGAAGCGCGGCTTCATTTGCTTGATGTAATTGGTCTCGAGCAACAGCGCCTCGGTCTCCGTCTCGGTCGAGACGAAGACCATCGAGCAGGTCAGCGCGATCATCCGTGCGATGCGGTTGGTGTGGCCGCCAAGCCGCATGTAGCTGGCGATGCGCTTGCGCACGCTCTTGGCCTTGCCGACGTAAAGCACCTCGCCGTCGGCGCCGAGCATCCGGTAGACGCCGGGTCCGAGCGGCGCATGCTTCCAATTCGCCTTGATGACATCGGCGCCGCGCTGGAGCGCGTTGCTGGGCTCGTCGCCAAGGTCGATGACCGGCTCAGTTTCGTCGATGGCCTCGCCTGCGGCAGTCTCGGCCGCGGCTGCGGGCGTTGCGTCATTCGGGTTCGGGATCATTGATGGAGATGTAGGCGGCTAGCGCGGCCAGGAAAAGCCGGATTTCGCTGCGCCTCGGCCGCGCCGGATTTTGCCGGCTATCGCTGTGGTTTTGGCAAGATCATGATTTTGCGCCGGCTTTGCCGCGTCTGCCGCGGCGGTTGCGGCCGAGTCCGGCGGCGTCTGGACCTTGGGTTAAAATCGGGTTAGCTGTTGACGATGAGCGATGGCCCAAATCGGCCCAGGATTTGGCCGACGCCTGCAAAGTCTGCGGATGCGTCAGGCGCGCAGAAGCGGCGCAATTTTCGAGGCGACATGGATCGAAGCTTGGCCGTTCAGACGCCTGTTTCGCGGTCTGCCCGCTTGCCGCGCCGATGGGCGGCGTGTGCGGTCTTGGCCTGCGGCATCGGTCTCGGCGGCTGTGTCGAAGACAATGCGGCGCAAGCGCCTGTGGCGGCCGCGCCGCCATCCGACAATATTGCGCGCCGCCCCGATGTCAGCCCGGCCGGCGCGACCGTGGCGGTGGCCAGCATTAGCGGGGCGCCAGGCAGCCTCGACGACAAATATCAGGCCATGCTGACCTCGTTCGCCAAAGGCGGCCATGTGTCGATGGCCGATGCGGGCGGCGCCAATTATCTGGTGCGCGGCTATCTCAGTGCTTATCCCGAGGGCGACACGGCGACCGCCGTCTCCTACGTTCTCGATGTCTTCGATGCCGGCAAGCGGCGCACGCAGCGCGTCGAGGATGAGGTCGTCGTGCGCGGCACGGCGCCCGATCCCTGGTCGCTGGTCAGCGACGATGTTCTCGCCGCCGTCGCGCAGAAAAGCGCCGCCGATCTCGCCGCGGTGATGACCAACACGCCGGAAGCGATCGCCGCGAGCGCGGCGCCGGGCGTGGCATCGCCGCAAGTCGCGGCCAATGGCACGCAAGTCGCGGCCGTTGCGCCCGCCGCCCCGCAAGACGGTCAGACCGTCGTCGCCGCAACGCCGGCGGCAAATCCCGCTGCGTCCGCCCCGCAGCCGGGCGTCTCTGCAACGCCGTCCGGCAATGGCGACGGAATGACCGCCCAGCGCTAGCCAGCCCTTTCCCGATGCGATAAGCACTCCCCCGACCGCCGGTCGCGCAGCCCGCTGACCGCCAAGACCAGCTTCAACCTTGAGGATGCCCCATGAATTTTTCGCAGTTCGCCCGCCCGCTTTGCTTGACCGGTCTGCTCTTGGCCTCGACTGGCGCCTTTGCCGAACTTTCACCGGCCGGCGACTGGCGCGTCGCTGACGGCACCGCGACCATCCGCATCCATCGCTGCGGCGGTGTCTGGTGCGGCCGGGTGGTGTCGACGATCACCCCGGCCGGCAAAGACATTCACAATCCAGATCCGCGCAAGCGCAATCGGACCGTGCTCGGCCTCGAGGTGCTTTACGGTTTGCGCGCCAACGGTGCGAACGATTGGGCGGGCTACAGCTACAATGCTCAGGACGGCCAGACCTATACGATCTCGGTCTCGCTGCAGAGCGCGGCTGCACTGCGGGTACAGGGCTGCGTGCCGGGCGGCGGCGCCTGCGGCGGCGAGACATGGACGCGGGTGCATTAAGCACCCCCGTTCAATTCTATGGACGGGACGGCGGCTGATCCGCCAAAATCACACGCTATGAAAATTCTCGCCGGCAATTCGAACCATGCGCTGAGCGCCGCCATCGCCGCTTATATCGGCGTCCCCTTGACCAAGTGCCAAGTGCGGCGCTTCGCCGACATGGAGATCTTCGTCGAGATTCAGGAGAATGTGCGCGGTCAGGACACGTTTATCGTCCAATCGACGTCCTTTCCGGCCAATGACCACCTGATGGAAGTGCTGATCATGACCGACGCGCTGCGCCGCGCCTCGGCCCGGCGCATTACCGCGGTGATCCCCTATTTCGGCTACGCCCGGCAGGACCGTAAGCCCGGGCCGCGCACGCCGATCTCGGCCAAGCTTGTCGCCAATCTCGTCAGCCGTGCCGGCGCCGACCGTGTGCTCACGGTCGATCTCCACGCCGGGCAGATCCAAGGTTTCTTCGATATTCCCACCGACAATCTGTTTGCCGCGCCGGTGATGGTGCGCGACATCCGCGAGCGCAACGACCTGAAAAATGTAATGGTCGTGTCGCCCGACGTCGGCGGCGTGGTGCGCGCGCGCGCGCTCGCCAAACGCATCGACGCGCCGCTCGCCATCGTCGACAAGCGCCGCGAGCGTGCGGGCGAATCCGAGGTGATGAATGTCATCGGTGATCCGAACGGCAAGACGTGTATTCTTGTCGACGACATCGTCGATTCCGGCGGCACGCTCTGTAATGCTGCCGACGCGCTGATCGCCCAGGGCGCCAAGGATGTCTATGCTTATATCACTCATGGCGTGCTCTCCGGCGGCGCCGTGGCGCGGATCGCCAAATCCTCGCTCAAGGAACTCGTCGTCACCGACACGATCGCCCCGACCGAAGCGGTTCTGCAGACGAAGAACATCAGGATTCTGCCGATCGCGCCTTTGATCGGCGAGGCTATCGCCCGCACCGCCAAGGAAGAAAGCGTCTCCAGCCTTTTCGACTAAAGTGCTTTCGAGCGAAGTGGGAACCGGTTCGCGTGAAGAAAACGCGTCAAAACAGAAAATCCCAGGTTGAATTAATCTTCTTTTCGCTTGCGCCTTGGTCACACCGCGCCGCTGCCCCATCTTTCTTGACTTGAAGCGCCGAAACGGGGAGTTTCCCCGCCTTTCGGACCCCAATAGGCCTCATGCGCAGCTACCTCGATTTTGAAAAGCCGGTTGCCGAACTCGACACCAAGGTCGAGGAACTGCGCGCGCTCCTCGGCGAAGGCGGCGAGAATGCCGTCGCGAGCGAGGATCTGACCCGGCTCGAAATCCGCGCCGAGAAAGCGCTGGCCGATCTCTATGCCAGCCTCACGCCTTGGCAGAAGACGCTCGTCGCGCGTCATCCGCAGCGGCCGCATTGTGCCGATTACATCTCGGGCCTCGTTACCGACTTCACGCCGCTCGCGGGCGACCGGCTGTTCGGCGAGGATGCGGCGATCGTCGGCGGTTTCGCGCGCTTCCGCGGCACCTCCGTCTGCGTGATCGGCCAGGAAAAGGGCAGCGATACCGAGACGCGGCTGAAGCACAATTTCGGCATGGCGCGGCCGGAGGGCTATCGCAAAGCCGTGCGGCTCATGGAACTCGCCGACCGCTTTTCCCTGCCGGTGATCTCGCTCGTCGATACCGCCGGCGCCTTTCCCGGCGTCGATGCGGAAGAGCGCGGCCAGGCCGAGGCGATTGCGCGCTCGACCGATAAATCCCTGTCGCTCGGCGTCCCCAATGTCGCAGTGGTCATCGGCGAGGGCGGTTCGGGCGGTGCGATCGCCATTGCTGCCAGCAATCGGGTGCTGATGCTGGAGCACGCGATTTATACCGTCGCCTCGCCGGAAGCCTCCGCCTCAATTCTTTGGCGCGATGCCTCAAGGGCGCAGGACGCCGCAACGAATATGAAGATCACCGCGCAGGATCTGCTGCGCTTCGGCATTATCGATGCCATCATTTCGGAGCCGATCGGCGGCGCGCATCGCGATCCGGCGGCGGCCATCGCCGCGACCGGCAATGCCATTGCTGCGGTCCTCGAAAGCCTCGGCAACATGCCGCCCGAGGCTTTGCGCGAGGCACGCGCCGATAAATTTCTCGCGATGGGCCGAAAAATCTAAGACCAAGGGCCTCGCGCCCTGTTTGATTCAGACCGCAATGCGTGCAAAGAGAGCGGCGCTCAGCCAGCCAATCTCGATTTCCGATGAAATCGCAAGCGGTCAGCGGTCGATCCTTTGCCGTCGTTGAAGTCAGCCGCGAGCCCGCGGCCGTGCTTGCTGTTTGGGAAGAGCTCGAGGCCATAGCGCCGGTCTCGATCTACCAGACGCGCGCCTTTCTCATCCCATGGCTCGAGACTTTGGGCGCGGCGCGGAAAATTGCGCCTCTATTCATTGCGGCGAAAAATCATGACGGCGCCCCCGTCATGCTTCTCTGTCTCGGCATCAGGGCCGTGGGGCCGTTGCGGATCGCCAGTTTCCTCGGCGATAAAGCCGCGAATTTCGACATGCCGCTATGGCGCCAGGATGTGGCCTGGACGCGCAAGGACCTCGAAGCCCTGCTGCACCATGCCGTTTCTCTGCTCGGCCCCGCCGCGCCCGACGTTTTCGCATTGCGCGAACAGCCGCTCGAATGGCGGGGTATTCGCAATCCCATCGCACTCTTGCCGCACCAGCCGAGCCCCAATGTCGTGCCGGCGGCAAAATTGGAGGCGGACAGCAAAAGATATTTTGCGTCGCGATTGTCTTCCAATGCGCGGCGGAAGTTGCGTCAGCACGAGGCACGGTTGACGCACTTGCTGGGCCGCGTCGCATTGATCAGGAACGATACGGCAGCCCGCGCCGATGCCATTCTCGGTGCTTTTTTTGCGCAGCGCACGGTCCGTTTTCGCCAACAAGGCATCAACGCGGATTATTCCGATCCGGCCATGCAAGCCTTTTGGACGCGGCTCGCACGCCCCTCGTCAACGCCCGCTGCACTCGAATTCTATGGGCTCAGCGCCGGCGGCACGATCATCGCGACCGCTGCCGGGGCGACGCACGGCGGCCATTTCAGCGGCGCAGTGAATTCGATCGATACGCGACCGGAAATCGCGCGCCTCAGCCCCGGCACGCTGCTTTTCAACAAGCTGATTGCCCTCCAATGCGAAAAGAAGGTTGAAGGGTTCGACGGCGGCCCGGGCGAAGCGCTTTACAAAATGCGCTATTGCGATCAGGTGATCGGTCTTTTCGATGTTTTCGTGCCGGTGCGCTTCAAGGGTCGCGTCTTCGCGTCTCTGCGCGCTTCAAGCTTGCGATTGAAACGCGCGATCAAGAAAAATCGGCGTCTCTTCGAATCGATCCGCTCGATAAAGCGCAGGCTCCATGCCCGGCGTTTTGGCGCCGAGATGATCGAAGATTGATCGAAGAGAACACCCCTTCCCGCTAATGCCGGAAGTGCCGCGCCCCGGTGAAGATCATGGCGAGGCCCGCCGCGTCCGCGGCATCGATGACGTCGCTGTCGCGCAACGAGCCGCCGGGCTGGATCACCGCCGTCGCGCCCGCGGCCGCGGCGGCGAGCAAGCCGTCGGCAAAAGGAAAGAAGGCGTCCGAGGCGACGACCGCGCCCTTGGCCAAGCTTTCCGGAAGACCGGCGGCTTTCGCCGCCTCGGCGGCTTTCTGGGCGGCGATGCGCGAGGAATCGACCCGGCTCATCTGCCCGGCGCCGATGCCCACTGTCGCGCCGCCCTTGGCATAGACGATCGCGTTCGATTTGACGTGTTTGGCGACGCGGAAGGCGAATTTGAGATCGTCACGTTCGGCCTGCGTCGGGGCCCGCTTGGTGACGACCTGCAGATTCAAATCATCGACCAGCGCATTGTCGCGCCCCTGAACGAGGAAACCGCCGTTGACCGATCGGAAGGTCAATTCCTGCCGGCGCGGATCGGGCAGGCCGCCGGTGATTAGCAGTCGCAGATTGAGCTTGGTCGCGATGATCGCCCGCGCTTCTTCGCTCGCGTCCGGCGCGATGATCACCTCAGTGAAGATTTTGATGATCTCGCGCGCCGTCTCGGCGTCGAGCGGACGGTTCATCGCGATAATGCCGCCGAAGGCCGAGACCGGGTCGCTGCGCAAGGCAAGCCGATAAGCTTCCGCGAGGCTTGCTGCCTGGGCCGCGCCGCAGGGGTTGGCGTGTTTGATGATCGCCACCGCCGCGGTCGTGGCCGGATCGAATTCGCTGACGAGTTCGAGCGCCGCATCGGTATCGCCGACATTGTTGTAGGAGAGCTGCTTGCCCTGGATCTGTCGAGCGGTCGCAAGGCCGAAGCTCGGTTGCTCGTTGGCATAGAAGGCCGCCGCTTGGTGCGGGTTCTCGCCATAGCGCAGGGATTCAAGCTTGCGTCCGCCGAAGGCGCGATAATCGGGTGCCGTCTCGCCGATCTGCGCGGCCAGCCAATTGGAAATGCCGGCGTCGTAGACGGCGGTGCGGGCAAAGGCCTTCTGCGCCAGAGCGCGGCGGAAGGCGAGGCTCGTCTTGCCGCCACGCGCGTCGAGTTCGGCAAGAAGCCGCGGATAATCGGCGATATCGACGATCACGCTGACGGCATCGAAATTCTTCGACGCGGCGCGGATCATGGCCGGACCGCCAATGTCGATATTCTCGACACATTCGTCGAAGCCCGCGCCCTTCGCGACCGTCGCCTCAAACGGATAGAGGTTGACGACGAGCAGATCGATCGGCGCGATGCCATGCGCCAGCATCGCCGCCTCATGCTCGGGGTTCTCGCGGATCGCGAGCAGGCCGCCATGCACTTTCGGATGCAGGGTTTTCACCCGGCCGTCCATCATTTCCGGAAAGCCGGTGAGCTCCGAGACGTCGCGCGCGGCGATGCCCGCGGCGACAAGCGCTTTGTGTGTCCCGCCGGTCGAGACGATCTCGATGCTGCGCCCGGCAAGCGCCGTGGCAAATTCGACGAGACCGGATTTGTCGGAGACGGAAATCAGGGCGCGGGCAATGGGATGAAGTTTTTCAGACATCGAGCCTTCTCAAATCGTGCGCCGCGGCTTTAGCACGTCCGCGCAAGGTGCGGCAGGCGGCTTCTCGTCATGCCATCTCGGCAATTCGGCCAGCCGCGACAAAGGGCTGCGCGGTCAGCATCGTTCCGTCATGGCCGGTGACGATGACCTCGGCCAATCGTCCCGCCGGAACGCCGCCGACGCGCGCTTTGGTAAAATCCGCCGCCCGCGCGGTGCCGCCGCGCTCGGTCAGCACGGTCAGGCTCCGGCCGATCTGCGCGTCGAGATGGCGCTTGAGCGCGGCCGCGCCCGCGTGCCGCAAGAGCTTCGCCCGCGCGGCAATCACATCCGCCGGAAGCTGCGGCATCCGCGCGGCCGGCGTGCCGGGCCGCGGCGAGAACGGAAAGACATGCAGATGCGTCAGCCCGCAATCGGCGACGAGCGCCAGGGTCTCGGCGAACATCGCTTCGGTCTCGGTCGGAAAACCGGCGATGAGATCGGCGCCGAAGACGACGTCCGGGCGCACTTTGCGGATCTCGGCGCAAAAGCGCACCGCGTCGGCGCGGCTGTGGCGGCGCTTCATCCGCTTGAGGATCATGTCGCTGCCGGCCTGCAAGGAAAGATGCAAATGCGGCATCAGCCGCGGCTCGGTCGCGATCGCATCGAGGAGGTCCTCGTCCGCCTCGATGCAGTCGATCGAGGAGAGCCGCAGCCGCGCCAGGCTGGGAGCGGCTTGCAAAATTGCCTTCGCCAGCCGGCCGAGGCCGGGCCTACCGTCGCTGTCGCGGCCATAGGCGGTGAGATCGACGCCGGTCAGCACGATCTCCTGAAAACCCTGCGCAACGCAGTTTTGCACCGCGGCGATGACCGCGTCGGCGGGAGTCGAGCGCGACGCGCCGCGGCCATAGGGAATGAGGCAGAAGGTGCAGCGATGATCGCAGCCGGTCTGAATCGCGAGGAAGGCGCGGGTGTGATCCTCGACGCCGCCGAGTGCGGGTGGCGGCGCGCTGGCAGCGAAAATATCGCCGACATCGACGCGCAGACCTCGGTCCGGCGCAAAAGCTTCGGCCGTCAGCTTCTCTGCATTGCCGAGAAGCCTAGCGACTTCGGGCATGGCGGCAAAATGCTGGGGCGCGGTCTGCACGGCGCAGCCGGTGACGATGATCTCGCAGTCCGGCGATTGCCGCTTGAGCCGGCGGATCGTCTGGCGTGCCTGGCGCGCCGCCTCGGCCGTGACGGCGCAGGTGTTGACGATGATAAGCTTGTCGCGGCCCGCGGCCTCGGCCGCGCGGCGCATCGCCTCGCCCTCCACGAGATTGAGCCGGCAGCCGAAATTGACGATTTCGATCTTGGAACGGGGCGCCGCGCTCACGCCGTCGCTTCCTCGAAAAGAAGCGGCTCGAGCACGGTCTCGAATTCCCATTCGACCGGGCCGGCGAGCACGACTTGATCGTCGCTCTCGCGCCAGCTGACCGTCAAGTCGCCGCCCGGCAGGCTGACGATCGCGCTGCGGCCGGTCAGGCCTTGGCGCGCCGCCGCGACCAGCACGGCACAGGCGGCGGAGCCGCAGGCATAGGTCAGGCCTGCGCCGCGCTCCCAGACGGACACGACGATGTGATCGCGGTCGAGCACGCGGGCGAACGAGATATTGGCGCGTTCCGGGAACAGCGGATCGCGCTCCAGTCTCGGGCCGAGCATGGAAAGATCATAGGCGTCGAGATCTTTGACGAAGAAAACCGCGTGCGGATTGCCCATATTCACGGCCGCCGCCGATAGCGGCGCGCCGGCGGGTCCGATCGGGAAGGGGATTGCCGCCGTATCGGCCACAGGCTGCGCGAGCGGGATCGCCTGCCAGCCGAATTTGGGCGGGCCCATCTCGACGGAAAAGCGCCGCGCGCCTTCGCGCCGGCATTCCAGGATTCCATTCTGCGTCTCGACCCGCAGCGAGTCGCGGGCTTCGTCGTCGTGCAGCAGATACCAGGCGACGCAGCGGGTGCCGTTGCCGCAGGCGCCCGCCTCGCTGCCGTCGCGATTGTAGATGCGGACATAGGCCTCGGTGCCGGACGAAACCGGGGCATGCAGAACCATCAGCTGGTCGAAGCAAAGCTCCGGCGCCTGGGCGATGGCGCGCACCGTTTGCGCGTCCAATTCGTAGTTCGAATCGCGCAGATCGAGGATGACGATCGCGTTGCCGAGGCCGTTCATCTTGATCGCGGGCCTGCCCGCCAGGGGATGCATTGGAAATCTCGCCACAAGTTTGCGCCTCATATAGGACAAAGCTGCCGGGGAGGCCAAGGATTGCCGGCGGTCATTGTACGGCAGCCGGATGGAGAAGGTGCATGAAAGGGCTTTGGGTTGGATGGCTGGCTGCGGCGCTGATGCTGGCCGGCCCAGGCTTCGCGCAGACGCCGGCCACGCCCGCAGCCCAGAGCCCCGCTCCAGCCGTCAAGGCGCCTGCCGCCGTCCCGCCGGCTTCGGACCAGCCGAAATCGCTGCCGCCGGCAACGGGTTTAAAGCCGGCGTCCTCCGCCCCCGCCGCGGCGCCGCCTCCGCCACCCGGGCCTCCGCCAGGCGTGCCCAGCCCCGGGCCGAACGAACCGGATCGGGGCGCGCCCGGCGTATCGAGCGAATCTTCGACGGTCATGCTCGACGTGCCGGCGCGCCCGGTGGCGCTGCTCGCCGCCACGGCCAAATGGGACGAAGCCTTCAAAGTCATTAAGGATACCGAGCAGCGGCTGAAGGCGGCGGTCGATAAAGCCGGTCTCAAAATCGCCGGCCATCCGGTCGCGATGTTCACCAAGGAAGACGACAAAGGCTTCACCTTTACTGCCATGCTGCCGCTGGCGCCCGGATCCAAGGCGGCCTTGAGCGATGGCGTCACGCTCGGCCAATCGCCGGCCGGCAAGGCCATCAAGTTCCAGCATCGCGGCGCTTACGACGACATCGATTCGACGTATGATCTCGTTACCGCTTATCTCGACGAAAAGAGCCTCGAAGCGCAGGATTTCTTCATCGAAGAATATCTGACCCCTTTGACCAGCGGCGAGGATCCTTATCTCGCTGTCGATATTTATGTATTCCTCAAGCCATGAGGCGTTGAGAGACGGCGATGCACGACCACGCAAATGACGGGCTCGATCATCCCCATATCGTCCTTGGCGCGGAACATGGCGCGAATGAAAGGCGCGTGCTCGCCGCCGGCGCGTTGATCATCGACGTGCCCGCAGCTGCATTGAGATTCGTCTCGGCTATCGATTGGCGCAGGCGATGAACTGGCGCAATTTATGGCGCGGCGATCGCGCAAGCCGGGCCGGCGAGCGCTTCCCCGCGGTTTATTACGAAGATATCGCCAAGGCGATCGCCGCGCAGATTCCGGCGCCCGCGGCGGTGATGCTCGACTATGGCTGCGGTTCGGCGCCGGCGGCCGCACTCGTCGCCGAACACTGTGCGACGCTTTATCTTTACGAACCTGCGCCGAAGATGCAGGCCGCCTTGCGGCAGCGCTATGCCGGCAATTCGAAGATCAAGGTTTTGAACGACGCGCAGGTGAAAGCGCTGCCGGACATGTCGCTCGACATGGTGCTGTTCAACGCCTTGTTTCAATATTTGACCCTGGCGCAATGCACGGAGGCGGTCGATTTCGCTGCGGTAAAATTGCGGCTCGGCGGTCGGCTCGTCGTCGCTGATGTCATTCCCCCGCACGCCGACCCGTTGAGCGATTCCTGGGCGCTGGTGGAATATGCCTATCGCGGCGGCTTTCTGCTGGCGGCCTTGCGCGGAGCGCTGTCGCGCCGCCGCCCCTTGCGAAGGCGGGCGCCGCTGACAACCTTCACGATCCCCGACATGCAGCGCTTGCTGGCGACGCACGGTTTCGAAACGCGCCGCGCCGACCGCAATATCGGTCACAACCAGATGCACATGACGTTTCTGGCGAAGCGCGTTTGAGGTTCAGCTTAATTCCGCCGCCAGCCGCCGCATGAAATCGACGCCCGCGGCCAATTGGTCGACCTCGATATATTCGTCGGGCTGATGCGCTTGGTCGATCGAACCGGGACCACAGATGACGGTCGGAATGCCGGCAGTCTGAAACTGTCCCGCCTCGCTGGCATAAGAGACGGTGATCGTGGCGTTGCGGCGCGCGAGTTTCAGCGCGAGGCTCTCCGCCGCGGAGCCCGGCTCCGGGTTGAGACTCGGCACCGGCTCGTGCGCCAGCGTCTCGACCCGCGCCCGCTTTGCCGGATCGGCCGCCTTCGCCGCGGCGATGCGGGCGATCTGCCCATTCATGTGCACGAGCGCGGTATCATAGGCGACGGCCGGGAGGCCGCGGAATTCCCACTCGAAAGCACACTCCTTGGCCAGGATGTTGCGCGCCGTGCCGCCGCGGATAATGCCGACATGAATGGACGAGTAAGGCGGGTCAAAGCGCCGGCTCGGATCGCCCTGCGTCTTGAGTTCATCGGCAAGGCCGTAGAGTTCGCCGATCAGCCCGCAGGCGACTTCGATCGCGCTGGTACCGAGATACGGCTTCGAGGAATGCGCCTCATGGCCATAGACCGTCGTGCGATAGGTCGTGATGCTCTTATGCGCGTCAGCGACTTGCATCAGCGAAGGTTCGCCGACGATTGCGATGCCGGGACGCGGCAGGTCGAGGCCGAAGCGCGCGATCGTATCGAGCGGGCCGCGGCAGCCGATCTCTTCGTCGTAGCTCAAAAGGATGTGGATCGGCCGCTTGAGGCCGGCGCGCTGAAACTCCGGGATCATCGCCAGGCAGAGCGCATCGAACCCCTTCATATCGCAGGCGCCACGCGCATAGACGCGGTTCTCGTCGCGGCGCAGCGTGAACGGATCGGAGGTCCAGGCCTGGCCCGTGACCGGCACCACGTCGGTATGGCCCGAGAGCAGAATACCGCCGTCGATCTTCGGGCCGATGGTCGCAAACAACGCCGCTTTGTCGCCGGCTGCATTGGGTACTTTGACGTAATCGACGCCCTGAGCTTTGAGATAGGCCTCGACATCGGCGATCAGCGGCAGGTTGGACTTGGCGCTTTCGGTGTCGAATGCCACCAGCCGCGCCAGCATCTCGAGCGTCGCAGCGAGCCGGTCCGTCGAATCGATCCGCCGATCTAGCACTGTGTCTCCTCGCAAAAGATGGGGGCGCAACCGCGAGCGGCGCCGTCGCGTTCGAACCGACAGCCGTGCGACGATCAGTGCAATACGCGCGCCTCATAAGGCGAGTCGAGCGAGAAAACCGGGATTTCCGCCTCAAAAATCTCGCCGTTCTCGGCCACCATACGGTAGCTGCCGGTCATGATGCCAGACGGCGTCGTCAACGGGCAGCCGGACGTGTAACGGAAGCTCTCGCCGGGCTTCAACACCGGCTGTTCCCCGACGACGCCGGGGCCCTTTACTTCTTCAAGCCGACCGTTGGCGTCGGTGATTTTCCAGTGCCGTGCAGTCAATTGTACGGTATGGGCGCTTTGGTTGGCAATTTCGACAGTATAGGCCCAGAAGAACGTCGCTTGATCGGCGTCCGACCTTTCCGGGACGAACTCCGGTTCGACGGTGATCTGAATGTCTTGGGTGATGCTGCTATACATTGCTTGCGCCACCGGCCAGTTTGTTGAAAGACGGCTTTTCCTTACGCTACCATAAGTTTCTTCCAGCGCAAAAGAGCGTCCCTCGCGGCGGCCGGAATCCGCAAACCATGCCGGAAAGTCATGTCTGAAAATCTCCACATCCATCGCCTGCCGGTCCGCATCTATTACGAGGACACGGATTTCTCCGGCGTCGTCCAGCACGTCGCTTATCTGCGCTTTCTCGAACGCGGCCGCACCGAGTTTCTGCGCGCCTGCGGCATCGATCAATCGGCGCTTTTCGCCGGGACGGCGGCTCTCGCCTTTGCCGTGCGCCGGATCAGCGTCGATTACCGCAAGGCGGCCGCGATGGATGATCTTCTCAGCGTCGAGACCTGGGTCGTCCGGCTCGGCGGGGCGTCGATCGAAATGGGCCAGCAAATCCTGCGCGGTGCCGAGATTTTGGTCACGGCCGACGTCCGGGTTGCGGCCGTGGCTGGCGGCCGGGCGCAGCGTTTGCCGGTGGCGGTGGCGGCCAAATTGGCCGGCCCGGGCCGGCCGCAGGCATAGGATTTGCGAAAACCCGGGTCGGGGCCGGTTTTCGTAACCCATTCTTAACGTTGGTGGTGGCTCAAAGGAATGCGTCGCATTTTAGCGACACCAAGGCCGGGTAAGCCCAAGAAATGACCGAATTTGAGGTGAGGAAAAGATAAAGCGCTGGTCCGATCAAGAAGTTCCAAGCACCGAAGGTTTTTCGTACAGGCTTTTGAACTCTCCCTCGGACGCCTCTCGGAACGGCTGGCGCCACCGCGAAGGCGGCGCGGGTTTCGAGGTGCAACGGGAGGCGCACGGGGATTTCGGCCGTTTCGACCGCTGCTTTGCAAGGACCGCTGTAAATGAATCCTGCCGACATTGCCGCCTCTGGCGTTACCGCATCGGGGGCGGAAGTCACCCTCTGGAGCATGTTCCTTTCGGCGCATATCGTCGTGAAGATCGTCATGCTCGGTCTGCTCGGCGCCTCGATCTGGTGCTGGGCGATCATCATCAACAAGACGATGCTGTTCGCCAAAGTGCGGCGGGCGATGGACCGTTTCGAACAAGTCTTCTGGTCCGGCAATTCGCTCGAAGAGCTTTACGGCAACCTGTCCTCGCGGCCGACCACCGGCATGGCGACGCTCTTCGTCGCCGCCATGCACGAGTGGAAGCGCTCGGTGCAATCCTCGGCCAGTTCCTTCATGGGGCTGCAAACCCGCGTCGAAAAGGTTCTCGACGTCTCGATCGCGCGCGAAGTCGAAAAGCTCGAATCGCATCTTCTCGTTTTGGCGACGGTCGCCTCCGCCGGTCCCTTCGTCGGCCTGTTCGGCACGGTCTGGGGCATTATGACGTCGTTCCGCTCCATCGCGGCCTCGAAGAACACCTCGCTCGCCGTCGTGGCGCCGGGCATTGCCGAAGCGTTGTTCGCCACCGCCATCGGCCTTTTCGCGGCGATCCCGGCGCTCATCGCCTACAACAAACTGCAAGGCGATGTCGCCAAGATGCAGGCCCGGCTCGAAGGCTTCGCCGACGAGTTTTCGTCGATCCTGTCGCGGCAGATCGATCAGCACGGGACGCGCGACCGCGCGGCCTAATTTTCGCCTGCCGTGAGCGGCGGGCCGGCTGGAAGGAGAGCAATTCATGGGCATGTCACTCGCGCAAGGCGGAGGCGGCGGGCGGCGTCGCCGCGGCGTGCCGCGCTATAAGGCGATGGCTGACATCAACATGACGCCGTTCATCGACGTCATGCTCGTGCTGCTCATCATTTTCATGGTCGCGGCACCGCTGCTCGCAACCGGCGTGCCGATCGATCTGCCGCACACCAAGGCCTCGGCGCTGAACATCGATCAGAAGCCACTGTCGGTCGCGATCGACGACAAGGGCGCCATTTTCGTCATGGATCAGCCGGTGACGATGGATCAACTCGTCGACAAGCTGAAAGATGCCGCCAAGGACGGATTCGACGAGCGCATCTATGTGCGCGGTTCCGATCAGGTGAACTACGGCAAGATCGCCGCTGTCATGTCGCTGATTACGACCGCCGGCTACAAGAAAGTCGCTCTGGTCACGGAGCCGGACAAGAATTGAGCCAGTGGGCGGCGATGGATACATCGGGAAAACCCGGCTATATCGCTTCCGGTGCCGCGCACGTGGCGCTGCTCCTCGCCATGCTCCTCTCGTTTTCTCACAATCCGAAATTCGAGGACGTGCAGGAAACGGTGCCGGTCGATCTCGTCACCGATTCCGATGTCAATCAGATCATCAAGGGCGATAAAGCGGCGAAGAAGGTCCAGGACCTTCCGCATGTCGACAAGGTGGCGGCGACGGAGGAGCTTAAGCCGAAGCCGCCGATCGCCGATGCCAAACGCGACGTGCTGACCCCGCCGCCGCCTTTGAAGCATATCGACGATCCGGGCGATGCCGATAAGGCCGAGCCGCCGAAGCCGCCGGCCGAGGCTGCCGCGCCGCCGCCCGCACCCAAGACGCCGCCTTTGCCGCCCGTCGCCGACAAGCCACCGCCGGACATGGCGGCCGACGAGCCTTTGCCGCCGCCGCGGCCGAAGCCGCCGCCGACCAAAAAGCCGCCGCCCAAGGTTGAGGCAAAGAAGCCGCCGCAGTTGAAGCTCGATCAGATCGCCAAGCTGCTCGACGAGGACAAGCCGCCGAAGCCGACCAAATCGCACGAGCGCCACACCGCCAAGCCGAAGTCGGGCGACGACACGCATGATCCGCCGCGCCGCTTCAATGCCGACGATATCAGCCGGCTCCTGAACCACGATGCGCCGGAGCGGCGCGCCTCGACCGGCGCGCGATTGCAGCAATTGGCCTCGCTCGGCTCGCCGACGGCGAACGCGGCGCGTATGTCGCCGTCGCTTCAGGCGGCTATGGACGGCTGGTTCCAGGACAAGTTCCAGGGGTGCTGGACACAGCCCATCTCGCTGCCGCAAGGGCCGAAATATGTTCCGCAGATTCGCGTGCAATTGAATCTCGACGGCTCGTTGTCGGCCGATCCGATCCTGATGAATCCGCCGGACGATGCGGCCTGGCAGCCGCTCGCCGATAGTGCGATGCGTGCCGTGCGGACATGCGATCCGTTACAGGTTCCGGATCGGTTCAAGCCTTATTACGACACATGGCGCGACCGTGTCGTCCAGTTCCAGGATCAGGAGATGTAAGCTTGGCTAAAAAGATTCAGCTGCGCCGCGCTTAATTTCGCGGCATTGCCGCAATTGCGATCTATCCTGCCGCGCAAAACCCTCCGGATTTCTTTCATGCCCTTATCGATCTCCCGCCGAACTGCCTCCGGCCTGATTCTCGGCGCCGCGTCGAGCCTCGCCGTGCCGCGCAGCGCGTTCAGCCAAAGCAGTACGCTCAACGTCTATGGCGGCGGCTTCAAACCGGTCCCGATTGCCGTGACGCAATTTGCCGGCGATGCGGGAGCGAATATCTCCTCGATCATCAATCATAATTTCAGCCGCGCGGTGTTTCTCGCGCCGATCGATCCCGGCCGGTTTCCGCAGCAGATCAGCAATCCCGATCAAGCGCCGCAATTCGACGCCTGGAAGGGGGTCAATGCACAGTTCATCGTCACCGGCCGCAGCGTCACCGGCGGCGACGGCCGGCTGCAGACGGCGTTCCGGCTGTGGGACGTCAACACCGGCACGCAGATCGCCGGCCAGGAATACGTGACCGATCCCAACAATGCGCGTCGCGTCGCGCATATCATTTCCGATGCCGTCTTCTCGCGGATCACCGGCGAGAAGGGTTGCTTCGATACGCGCGTTGTCTTCGTCGACGAGACGGGGCCCGCGGAAAACCGCCGCAAGCGCCTGGCGATCATGGACCAGGACGGCGCCAATGTGCGCTATCTGACAAGCGGGCAGGACCTTGTCGTCACGCCGCGCTTTTCGCCCTCGTCGCAGGACGTTACCTATATGGCCTTCGGCAGCGGCGATCCGAAAGTCCTGTTGCTCAATATCGAAACCGGCCAGCGCGAGGTCGTCGGCAATTTCCCCGGCATGGAATTCGCGCCGCGCTTCTCCCCCGACGGCCAACGCATCGTCATGTCGCTCGAAGACAACGGCGTTTCCAACCTTTACGAGATGGATATCCGCTCGCGCGCGACGACGCGGCTGTCGAATTCCTCCGCCATCGATACGTCGCCGTCGTTCTCGCCCGACGGTTCGCAGATCGTCTTCGAGTCCGACCGCGGCGGCAACCAGCAGCTCTATATCATGCCGGCCTCGGGCGGCGATGCGCAGCGCATCTCCTATGGCGATGGGCGCTATTCGACGCCGGTCTGGTCGCCGAAGGGCGATTACATCGCCTTCACCAAGCAGAAGCCGAGCACCTTTGCGATCGGGGTGATGAAGCCGGACGGGTCCGGCGAGCGCATCCTGACCGAAGGCTTCCACAACGAAGGCCCGACCTGGGCGCCGAACGGCCTGTTCCTGATGTTCTTCCGCGACCCGGGCGGCGAATCCGGGCCGCACATCTACATGATCGACGTCTTCGGCCGCGCCGAGTTCCCGGTGCCGACACCGGCCTATGCATCGGATCCGGCCTGGGGGCCGTTGCTGGGCTAGCAGGTGGCCTCATCCGGGGCCGCGCGCAGTCCGGAACGAAGCCCGGACTGCGCGTTCGCGATACCGGTTAGAGCGTCGCCTTCAATTCCGCCAGGATCGCGTCGCCCATTTCGGCGGTCGAGATCGACTTCGCCGCATTGCCCTTGATGTCGGCGGTGCGGAAGCCCTTGTCGAGGACGCCGGCGATCGCCGCCTCGACCTTGTCGGCAAGATCGGTCAGGCCGAACGAATAGCGCAGCGCCATGCCGAAGGAGCCGATCATGGCGATCGGATTGGCAAGGCCCTTGCCGGCAATGTCCGGCGCCGAGCCATGCACCGGCTCGTAGAGCGCCTTGCGATGGCCGGTCTTCTCATCCACCGCGCCGAGCGAGGCGGACGGCAACATGCCGAGCGAGCCGGTCAGCATGGCTGCGACATCCGACAGCATGTCGCCGAAGAGATTGTCGGTGACGATCACGTCGAATTGCTTCGGCCGGCGGACAAGCTGCATGCCGAGCGCGTCGGCGAGCTGATGCTCCAATTCGACATCCGGAAATTCACGCTTGTGCAGGTCGATGATGATCTCGCGCCAGAGGACGCCCGATTTCATCACATTGTGCTTCTCGGAGGATGTCACCTTATTGCGGCGCTTGCGCGCGAGCTCGAAGGCAATACGGCCGATCCGCTCGATCTCGTAAGTGTCATAGACTTGCGTGTCGATGGCGCGCTTCTGGCCGTTGCCGAGATCGATGATTTCCTTCGGCGCGCCGAAATAGACGCCGCCGGTCAATTCGCGGACGATCAGCAGATCGAGGCCATCGACCAATTCGCGCTTCAGCGACGAGGCGTCGGCAAGCGCCGGGTAGCAGATCGCCGGGCGCAGATTGGCATAGAGGTTGAAGTCCTTGCGCAGCCGCAAAAGACCGGCCTCGGGGCGCACATCGTAGGCCACCTTGTCCCACTTCGGGCCGCCGACGGCGGCGAGCAGAATGGCGTCGGCGGCGCCGGCGCGGGCCATGTCCGCCTCGCTGATCGCCACGCCATGCGCGTCATAGGCCGCGCCGCCGACGAGACCGCGCTCGATCTCGAAATGCGCGACGCCCTGTTTGGCGAGAAAATGGGCGATCTTTTCGACCTCGGCCATCACCTCGGGACCGATGCCGTCGCCCGGCAAAACGAAAAGCTTGTACGTCGACATTTTTGCTCCTATTTTCGGCGGCGGTTTAAGCAGGTTGCGGGGGATGGGGCAAGGTGCCCCGGCGTCGATCCGCTCTGCGCGCCGAGCGCATCGGCAGCCGTTTAGCCGTCGGTTTCGGGTCCCGGGGGCGGCGCGTCGTGAAGCTGCAGAAGGCTGGCGATCCTGATGATGTCGGCCAGGGTGTAGGCGCCGATCTTCTTCATCAATCGGCCACGGTGGATTTTGACGGTGATTTCGCTCAAGCCGAGCTGCGCGGCGATCTGCTTGTTGAGCAGGCCTTTCGCCAGGAGCACCATGATATCGCGTTCGCGCGGCGTCAGTGTCTCGAATTGTTCGCGGGACGCCGCGATGGCCTTCTCGTTTTCGCGCCGGCGGCGGTCCTGCGCCATCGCTTCCGTAACCGCATCGAGCATGTCCTGATCGCGAAACGGCTTGGTCAGGAAATCGACGGCGCCGGCCTTCATCGCCCGCACCGACATCGGAATATCGCCGTGGCCCGTCATGAAGACGATCGGAACCGGAACCGCCGTCTTCGCCAGATGGGTCTGGAAATCGAGACCGCTCAGTCCCGGCAGCCGGACGTCGAGAACGAGACAGCACGGCGTCGCCGGAACGTCGCTCGCCGTGAATTCAATGGCCGATGCGAAAGTCCGCGTCTTGAGGCCGACGGAACGAAACAAGCTGTCGAGCGCTTCGCGCACTGAAACGTCGTCGTCGACGATGAGCACGGTGCCGCTTTCCGACGGGCCCGAATCGGCCTGCTGCGTCGGACGCGCGCTCATTGATATTGGCTCTCATACGCCGGAAGCGCGAATTGAAACGTGCTTCCCGCATTCACGTTGCGCGACGGCCAGATGCGGCCGCCATGCGCTTCGATGATCGAGCGGCAGATCGAAAGGCCCATGCCTATTCCGTCCGATTTGGTCGTAAAGAACGGATTGAAAAGCTGCGCTTCCACATTGGCAATGCCGCAGCCGGAATCGATGATCGCGACCAGCACTTCGGTGCCGTCTTCTTGCACCGCCGTCCGGACTTCGAGATCGCGCCCCTGACGCGGCGTCGCCTGCATCGCTTGCATCGCATTGATCAGGAGATTGATCAAAACCTGCTGCAATTGCACGCGATCGGCCTTCACGGCGGGCAGGTGCCGCGCGAGCCCGACCTTGAGCGTCACGTCCTGGGCTTTCATTTCCCGCCGCAGAAGCGCAAGCGTATCCGCGACGAGATCGTTGATCTGCAACGGCAGCCGCTGGGGTTCGCCCTTTCGCGAAAGCCCGCGCAGCCGCTCGACGACATCGCCCGCGCGCCGGCCGTCGCGAACGATGCGCTTCAATGTCTCGCGGATTTCATCGATCGCCAATTCATCGCGATCGAGCCAGCGCAGGCACGCCTCGCTATTGGTGACGATGCCGGTGAGCGGCTGATTGACTTCATGCGCAATCGTCGTCGTCAATTCGCCCAGCGTCGCAACCCGCGCGACATGCGCCAATTCCGCCTGCGCCTGGGCCAGATGATCCTGCACCTGCTTGGCCGCGGTCATATCGGTATCTGTCTCGAGAATCGCGGCCGGCGCGCCGTTGGCGTCTTTCTGCAGCGACCAGCGGCTCGCGACGATGACGCGCGTTCCATCCTTCCGGGTCTGAATCAATTCGCCTTCCCAACGGCCCGTGCGCATTAATTCGGCGAAGACGTCTTCGCGCGCCATTGGGAATTCGGTGCCAACCGTCTCGAGCGAAAATCGGCCGATCGTTTCGGCGCTGCGCCAGCCGTAGAGCTCTTCCGCGCCGCGGTTCCAATAGGCGATGCGATCCGCCATGTCGCGGACAAAAATGGCATCGTGACTGAGATCGAGCAGATGCGCTTGATTTTGCAAGCGCTCGGCGGCGCTCTGCATCCGCAGGACGAGAAAGGTCGTGATAAGGATCGCGAGCAGCGCCACGCCCGAGCGCCAGACCGAATCCGCCGCATAATGCGGCCCGTCGGAAATCAGAAAGCTCAACACGGTCAGCGCGGCGCAGCCCAAGGCAATGGCGAATACGCCTCTGCGGCTGCTGAAATTGACCGAGATAAGAATCACGATGACGTAAAGAACCGCGATGGCGATCCGGTTGTTCGAGAATGTGTGGAGCGCGAAAATTGCAAGCGTGCAGAGAGCGGCAAGCATGAAGAAAAACGCCGTGCGCCAATGGACCGCCCGCGACGGCAGCCCAGGTTGCAAAAATCGCGGCGTGGCGGGCGGGGTCTTCGTCATTCGTCTAAAAGCAGGCCGCGGCGCTGCGGCGCTCGTTCAGCGCGATGGACAGGTCTTCGCTTCCCAATCTAAGCCGCCGATCCGCAAATGAAAGGGCAAGGCCGTCTGGCCCCGCCCGTTTTCATCGTCCTAATTCGCGTAGAAGCCATAATAGTCGTGGGCGCCCCGATCATTGCGCTGCGGCCGCACGCCCCAGCGCCGGTCGGCGTCCGCTTCGCATTCGACGCCGCAGGGCACGCCATTGATGTCGCGAACGAAGTTGCTGAGCGACGGATAGGATCCGTCGGGATTTTGATAGATGCTGTACCGCGTCCCGGGCGCGCCCCGCGCAGCCGACCCGTCGGTCGTGAAAGATGCAGCATAAGAATTTGCGGCATGGATGAAAAAGAACATCGATGCCGCGGCAAGAAGCTTGAAAGCCTTCATCGTTCCTAGCCTCGATTGGAGGGAGAACCGCCTCCGCACCCGTGCGCAGGCGGGGGTTCTTCGGCGCAAGAACGAAACGAGCCATCGCCCCGTGCGCGCCGAGCCAGATCGAAATAGGCGGGACGCGGGCGGATGAGGATTATGCGCAGCGTCTGCGCGATATACGTCGCGTATAGTTTTGCCCGCGCCGCCGTGGAAATATCTCAGCGGCGGCAGTGGCTGCGTGGGGCGGCCGGGTGCACAACTCATGGAAAGGAGCAAAGCGCATGAATCCGTTTTCACGCCGGACCGTTCTCTCGCTGGGTGCAGCGGGCGGCGCCGCCATGACAGCCTTTGGCGCGCGGGCGGCGACATTCGGCAACCCCGACCAGCCGCCGGAAGGCGCGATCAATTCCAATGCTGCGAGTTTGCGCGAGCCCGGTCCAAAAAATGCGGCGCTCGACGCTCAGTTTCCCGACGTTCAAAGCCCGCCGCCGACGGATATCGGCGACATGCCGCAGTTCTGGTCCTCGTTCAACATCATGCCGAAGCGCATCCAGGGCGGCGGCTGGGCGCGGCAGGTCACGCAGGCCGATTTCGCGATTTCGGAGGCCGTGTCGGGCGTCAATATGCGTCTCGGTCCCGGCGGCATCCGCGAACTGCATTGGCATCTGGCGGCAGAATGGGCGATCGTGACCAACGGCGCCTGCCGCGTCACCGTGCTCGATCCCGACGGGCATGCCTCGGTGCAGGATGTGGGCGTCGGCGATCTCTGGTATTTTCCCGCCGGCTATCCGCATTCGCTGCAAGGTCTCGGCGAAGACGGCTGCGAATTCGTCATCGTGTTCGATGAGGGCCGGCAGTCCGAATATAATACGCTGCTTGTGACCGATTGGATCGCGCATACCCCGCCGGCCATTCTCGCCGAGAATTTCGGCGTGCCGGAAAATACCTTCAAATCGATTCCGCTCAACGACCTGTGGATCTTCCAGGGCAAAGAGCCAGGCCCCCTGGCGCAGGATCAGGCTGCCGTCGCCTCGGGCGGCGCGCCGGAGAATCCCTTCACCTTCAGCCTCGGCGCAACGAAGCCCATCGTCCGCAACAAGTCGGGCACGCTGCGCCTCGCCGACAGCCGGACCTTCAAGGTTTCGACGACCATCGCGGCTGCGATCGAGACAATCGAGCCCGGCGGCGTGCGCGAGATGCACTGGCACCCCAATGCCGACGAGTGGCAATATTGGATCAAGGGCGAAGGCCGCATGACCGTGTTCGATGCGGGCCCGCGCAGCAAGACGGCCGATTTCAAAGCCGGTGACGTCGGTTATGTAAAGAGAAGCCAGGGCCATTTCGTCAAAAACACCGGCACGGGCGATCTGCAGTTCCTGGCCGTCTTCAAGACGCCTATCTATCAGGAGATCAGCCTGTCCGATTGGCTGAGCCATACGCCGCCGGCGCTCGTCGCTCAGCACTTGAATATGCGCGTCGAAGACGTGATGAAATTCGTCAACACGCGTCCGGGCATCGTTCCGGGGTAAGCGCAAAAAAAAGGCGCCGCGGTCAGCGGCGCCTTTTCACCTCGGAAGCGACGCGCCTTACGCCGCCGCGAGCTGGCGCAGCACGTAGGGCAGGATGCCGCCGTTGTTGAAATATTCGAGCTCGTCTTCCGTCGCGATGCGGCAGAGGAGCGGCACTTTTTTCTCGGTGCCGTTGGCGAATTTGATCGTCGCCTCCATCATCTGGCGCGGCTTTAAATCCGCGCCGAGGCCGTGGATCGTGACGAGCTCATCGCCCTTGAGGCCGAGCGATTTCCAGCTCGTGCCGGGCTCGAAGGTCAACGGCAGCACGCCCATGCCGACGAGGTTCGAGCGATGGATGCGCTCGAAGCTCTCGGCGATGACGGCGCGCACGCCGAGGAGGCGCGTGCCCTTGGCCGCCCAGTCGCGCGACGAGCCGTTGCCGTATTCGGCGCCGGCGAAGACGACGAGCGGCACGTTCTCGGCCTGGTATTTCATCGCCGCGTCATAGATCGACATGTCGGCGCCGTCCGGCCAATGCTTGGTCATGCCGCCCTCCGGCACGCTGCCGTCGGATTTGGCGAGGATGAAGTTCTTGATGCGGATATTGGCGAAGGTGCCGCGCATCATGATTTCATGATTGCCGCGGCGCGTGCCGTACTGGTTGAAGTTCTGCTGCGAGACCTGGCGTTCGAGCAGGAACTTGCCGGCTGGCGAAGCCGCCTTGATCGAGCCGGCCGGCGAAATATGGTCGGTGGTGATCTTGTCGCCGAAGAGCGCGAGGACGCGCGCATTGACGATATCCGTCACCGGCACCGGCTCCTTGGTCAGGCCCTCGAAATAGGGCGGGTTCTGCACATAGGTCGAACCCATGTCCCAGCGATAAGTCTCGCCGTCCGGCACCCGCACTTTGCGCCAATGCGTGTCGCCCTCGAAGACGTCGGCATAGCGGCTCTTGAAGATTTTCTTCGTCACATATTTCGCGGCGAAGGCATTGATCTCTTCGGCCGAGGGCCAGATGTCGCGCAGGTAGACAGGGGCGCCCTTTTTGTCGTGGCCGAGCGGCTCGGTCTCCAGATCCTTCGTCACCGTGCCGGCGATCGCATGGGCGACGACGAGCGGCGGCGAGGCGAGATAGTTCGCCTGCACGTCGGGGCTGACTCGGCCTTCGAAATTGCGGTTGCCGGAAAGAACGGCCGCGGCGACGATGCCGTTCTTGTTGATCGTGTCGGAAATCTCCTGCGGCAGCGGCCCGCTATTGCCGATACAAGTCGTGCAGCCGAAGCCGACAAGGTTGAAGCCGAGCTTGTCGAGGTCCTTCTGCAGGCCGGAATTCGCCAGATAGTCGGCGACGACCTGGCTGCCGGGTGCGAGCGACGTCTTGACCCACGGCTTCACCGTCAGGCCGCGCGCCACGGCATTGCGGGCGAGAAGCCCGGCGCCGATCAGCACGCTCGGGTTCGAGGTGTTGGTGCAGGAGGTGATCGCGGCGATCACCACGTCGCCATGGCCGAGGTCGAAAGTCTTGCCCTCGACCGGATAGCGCTTGTCGGCATCGTCGGGCTTCTTGTATTCGCCGGCAAGGGCGGTCTTGAACCCCGGCGCGACGCCGCCGAGCGCAATGCGGCCTTCCGGCCGCTTGGGGCCCGCCATCGACGGCACGACGCTCGCAAGATCGAGCTCGATCGTCTCGGTGAAGACCGGGTCGGGCGTTGCCGAGGTGCGGTAAAGGCCCTGCGCCTTGGCATATTTCTCGACGAGCGCGACGCGGGCGGGCGTCCGCGCCGAGGTCGAAAGATAATCCAGCGTCTCGCTATCGACCGGGAAGAAGCCGCAGGTCGCGCCATATTCCGGCGCCATATTGGCAATCGTCGCCCGGTCGGCGAGCGAGAGATGCTTCAGGCCCGGGCCGTAGAATTCGACGAATTTGCCGACGACGCCGAGCTTGCGCAGCATCTGCGTGACCGTCAGCACGAGGTCGGTCGCGGTGACACCCTCCTTCAACTCGCCGGTCAGTTTGAAGCCGACGACTTCCGGCAGCAGCATGGAGAGCGGCTGGCCGAGCATGCAGGCTTCCGCCTCGATGCCGCCGACGCCCCAGCCGAGCACCGAGAGGCCGTTGACCATGGTCGTGTGCGAATCGGTGCCGACGAGCGAATCGGGATAGGCGACCTCGACGGTGACTTCCTTGCCCTTGCCGGGCGAGTATTTCTCCTTCCGCGTCCACACCGTCTGGGCGAGATATTCGAGATTGACCTGATGGCAGATGCCGGTGCCGGGCGGCACGACGCGGAAATTGTCGAAGGAGCCCTGGCCCCATTTCAAAAAGCGGTAGCGCTCGCCGTTGCGGTCATATTCGAGATCGACATTGGTCTTGAAGGCCTTCGAATTGCCGAAAGCATCGACGATGACCGAATGATCGATGACGAGATCGACGGGCACGAGCGGGTTGATCTTCTGCGGGCTGCCGCCGAGTTTGACCATGGCGTCGCGCATGGCGGCAAGATCGACGACCGCCGGCACACCGGTGAAATCCTGCATCAGAACGCGCGTCGGGCGGAAGGCGATTTCCTTCTCGGCCTTGCCCTTGTTGACGAGCCATTCGGCGACCGCCTGGATATCCTCTTTGGTGACCGAGCGGCCATCCTCGAAGCGCAGCAGATTTTCGAGCAGCACTTTCATCGAGAAGGGCAAGGCGGAAATGCCGGCAAGTCCATTCCGCTCGGCCGCCTTGAGCGAGAAATAATGATAGGATTTCGTACCGACGTTCAGTGTTCTGCGGCTTTTGAAAGAATCGAGCGAAGCCATTGGCTGCAGGCCCCTTATTGTTGAGAAATGCGATGATGGCGGCTTATAGATAATTTCCAATCTAGCCGCTACACCACAAACGCCGCGCCATGCAGGCCGCGCGCCAGAGGGGGAAACCCGCGCCGTCATGCAGATCGAAGCCTCGGCTCTCAGCGTCGAACGCGGCGGCCGCGTCATTTTCGCCGGTCTCGGCTTTGGATTGCGGGCCGGCGAGGCGCTTTTGGTCAAAGGGCCGAATGGCGCCGGCAAATCGACGCTGCTGCGCGCGCTGGCCGGCCTGCTGCCGCTGGCAAGCGGGGATATCAGGATCACGCCTGCGACGGAGGCGCGGCTAGATCACGATGATTTTGGATCGATTCGATCCAAAATCATGAACGTGATCGATTTTAAAGGTTTAGAGCGGGATTCCGGCGAAAAACCGGGGTCAACTTTTTCGCATCCCGCTCTGGCGGCGCTCTGCCATTATATTGGGCACGCAGACGCCTTGAAGCCCGCTCTCACGCTGGCCGAAAACCTCGCCTTCTACGCCGCTTTGCTGGGCGGCGGCGAGATCGCCGCGGCGCTGGCGCGCCTCGGGCTTGCCGGGATCGCGGACCTGCCCGCGGCCTATCTCTCGGCTGGGCAGAAACGCCGGGCGGCTCTGGCGCGGCTCGTTGCCGTCGCGCGGCCGATCTGGCTGCTCGACGAACCGCTAACTGCCCTCGACACAATGTCGCAGACCATCGTCGGCGAGCTGATGCGGGAGCATCTCGAAATGGGGGGCCTCATCGTCGCCGCCACCCATGCGCCGCTGCCGATTGCGGCGCGCGATCTCGTGCTTGGCCGGCCGCTATGAGCCAGAAGCCGCAAGCCGAAAAGCGACAAGCCGCAATCCAAACCCGCCGGTCGCCGCTCGCGGCGCTTCTCGTCCGCGATCTGCGGATCGGGCGCCGCATCGGCGGCGCGGTCAGCATGGGCGTTGTCTTTTTCCTGTGTCTCGTGACGGTCACGCCCTTTGCCGTCGGGCCGGACCAGGCGCTCTTGGCGCGGATCGGCCCGGCGATCCTCTGGATCGCCGCTTTGCTTGCGACCTTGCTCGGCCTCGACCGGCTGTTCCAGGCCGATGCCGAGGACGGCTCGCTCGATCTCTTCCTCATGAGCGAAACGCCGCTCGAATTGATCGTGGTGGTCAAATGCCTTGGGCATTGGCTTTTGACTGGCCTGCCGCTCGTTGCGGCAAGCCCGATCTTCGGCCTGATGCTGGGGCTTGAGCCCGCGGCGCTTGCCCGCGTGACGGCGTCGCTCCTTGCCGGCACGCCGGCGCTGACGCTGCTTGGCGCGGTCGGCGCGGCGCTGACGGTGAGCCTGCGTCGCGGCGGGCTTTTGCTCGCGGTGTTGATCCTGCCGCTCTCGGTGCCGGTGCTGATTTTCGGCGTCGCCGCGGCGGGCGATCCGGTCGTCGGCTTCAAGACGCCGTTTCTCATCCTCTGCGGGCTGACGCTCGCCGCCGTGGCGCTGACGCCGTTTGCCGCCGCGGCCGCTTTGCGCCATGCCGGGGATTGAGACGCGGAGATCGAAGCGCGAATCCGCCGAGGGGAAGGTTAAATATCAAATTCCTCCGCGTCAGCGGCGGCACGGCCAAACGTCTGTAGAAACGTCTGTATAAGCAACGCGGACCGACAGGCCGCCCTTCAGCTTCTGGTGAACCAAGACGTGATGAACCACGACTTGGCGAAACATTTGCCTTCCGGCACCGCCCGGCCTAGATGAGAACCCATGCAAAATTACGCCAATCCGACGCATTTCCTGCGGCTCGTCCGGGTTCTGCTTCCGGTTACGGCCGGGCTGACGACCGGGCTCTTGGCGGTTGGGCTTTATCTCGCGCTTTTCGTCGCCCCGGCCGATTACCAGCAAGGCGAAACCGTGCGGATCATGTATCTGCACGTTCCCTCCGCCTGGATGGCGATGTTCGTTTATCTGGTGATGACGTCGGCGGCGATCGGCACGCTCGTCTTTCGCCATCCGCTCGCCGACGTGGCGCAGAAGGCAGCGGCGCCGCTCGGCGCGGCGTTCACGTTTTTGTGCCTCACCACCGGCTCGCTCTGGGGCAAGCCGGAATGGGGCACGTGGTGGGTTTGGGACGCGCGGCTCACTTCCGTCCTCGTGCTCTTCCTCATTTATCTCGGCATCATCGCGCTCTGGCAGGTGATCGAGGATCCGGGCAAGGCCGCGCGGCTCGTCGCGATCTTCACCCTCGTCGGCGCGGTCAATGTGCCGATCATCAAATTCTCGGTCGATTGGTGGCACACGTTGCACCAGCCGGCCTCGGTCTTCCGCATGGGCGGCCCGACGATTGCAGCCTCGATGCTCTGGCCGCTGCTGATCATGGCAGTCGGTTTCACGACGCTGTTCCTGACGCTGCATATGCTGGCGATGCGCAACGAGATTTTGCGCCGCCGCCTGCGCCGCCTGTCGATGCTTGCTGCCGACGGCGCTGCGCCGCTCGGCGTGGTCGCGGAGCCGGCCGAATGAATCTGGCCGCGCCGCATAGCGGCTTCGTCATCGCCGCTTATGCGATCGCCTTCGTGGTGATCGCGGCCATGGTGATCGGCACGCTTGCCGATTATCGGAGCCTCAAGAAAAGTCTCGAGCGGATCGCGGCGCGGGCGCGCCATATCGGGGATGCCCGGTCTTGAGTGAAACGTCGCCTCCTGCCGCAGCGCCGCAAGAGACAGCGCGCCCGCGCCGCTCGCCGCTCGCCTATCTGCCGCTGCTGATTTTCATCGGCGTCGTCGGGCTGCTGCTCGCGCGCCTTTTTGCCGGCGATCCGTCGCGGCTGCCGTCGGCGCTGCTCGACAAATCGGTGCCGAAATTCGATCTGCCCGCCCTGCTGACCACGGCACCGGGCCTGTCGGACAAGGATTTGCGGCAAGGCCATGTCACCGTGCTGAACATTTTCGCTTCGTGGTGCGGGCCGTGCCACGAGGAAAATCCGCAGCTCGTCGCCTTGGCGCAAGACAAGCGTCTGGCCGCCGAAGGCGTCAAGCTTGTCGGCATTGCCTATAAGGATTTGCCCGACGACACCCGCCGCTATCTTGGCCAAGAGGGCAATCCCTATGCGGCGATCGGCGTCGATGCGAGCGGGCGCACCGGCATCGATTTCGGCGTCTATGGCGTGCCGGAAACCTATATCGTCAAAGGCGACGGCACGATCGCGTTTAAATTCGTCGGACCCATCGACGAAGACACATTGCGCGATGCCATCTGGCCGCAGATCGAAGCAGCAAGGAAATAATTTTCAGTTCCGTGCCCGCGCGGCCTGCGCCAGGGCGACCAGCGCTTCGCGCAAATCTGCGGGGGTCGCGATCGGCCGGGGAAATGGCAGGCGAAGGATCATCTCGTCATTGCCGAGATCGACGCCTTCGGGATCAAAGCCGAGCGTGCGCCACGGGCCGCCGCTCCGGTCGCCGCTTTCCTGGCGGAAGGCGGCTGCGATCAGCGGGGCGAAATCGGCGTGATCCTGATTGACATGCTGAAGCGCGCTGGCCTCGGCGGCGACGAGTTCGGCCGCATTGGCGATCGGCGTCAGGATTTGCGCGGCGGTCAGGCCCGGCGCGGCGCGGCCGAAGCCGCCATTCATATGCACGCCTGTGAGTTCGACCTGGAAAAAAGCAAAATCCGGAAAATCGGCATAGAGCGCCGATTTCGGATGCCGGGCCAGGAAGCGCGCCCGTGCATTCGCGCGCTGCGCCGGGTCATCCACCGCGAGCGCCCGGCCGAGCAGCGTCAGCCGCGGATGGGCGAGCGGATCGCCCTTTTTCGGCAGATAATAGAGAAGCGAGACACGCGCGTCGGCCGAAATATGCCGGCGATGCGCCGAGAGCTGCGACATCAAGAGAAGCGGGCTGCCATCCGGCGCGCTCGCGACATTGACCAAAGTGGCGAAGGGGAAGCCCGAATCCGGCGCAAGCGTTGCCAGAGTTGCCCAGCGCACGGTGCGCAAAAGCAGCTTAGCCTCGGCTATGGCATCGAATTTCGGGCTTTCCGGCGGGTTTTCCGCGATTTCGGGGCGCGTCATGGGTCAATTCCTGGCCTTGCCGGGCCGCGAGAGAGCTAAGGCGTTGCTTTAATTGCGCTCAGGGGTAGATTCCCCTATAGTTCTAATGGTATGGCTTGCAAAGACGCGGGGCACGCGGCCTCATTTCGGCCCTCAAGCTCTAAGAGCTTTTCCGCTCCCGCGCCGCGTGTCCGGGGTTGATGTCCCTCACGTCGTGTTCATGCGCTAACGGTTAAACCTCGCCCGGTTCGGGCTCAACCGGAAGCTTCTGCAACAGCTCGGCCTTTTAACCTAGGAGTGTTGATGCCGACGATCGCTTTGGTCGATGACGACCGCAACATTCTCACTTCGGTGTCTATCGCACTTGAGGGAGAAGGCTATCGGGTTCAGACCTATACCGACGGCTCGACCGCACTTGATGGACTGAAGACCAATCCGCCCGATCTTGCCATTTTCGACATCAAGATGCCGCGGATGGACGGGATGGAACTGCTGCGGCGGCTGCGGCAGAAATCCGATCTGCCGGTCATCTTCCTCACCTCGAAGGATGAGGAGATCGACGAACTCTTCGGCCTCAAAATGGGCGCCGACGATTTCATCCGCAAACCGTTCTCGCAGCGCCTTCTCGTCGAGCGCGTTCGCGCCATCCTGCGTCGCGCCAATCCGAAAGAGGCCGCGGCGCAGAAGGAATCCGAAGCCAAGATTCTGGAGCGCGGGTTGCTCAAGATGGATCCCGAGCGCCACACCTGCACCTGGAAGAACGAAGCGGTGACGCTGACTGTCACCGAATTCTTGATCCTCCAGGCCTTGGCGACGCGCCCCGGCGTCGTCAAAAGCCGCAATGCGCTGATGGATGCGGCTTACGACGACCAGGTCTATGTCGACGATCGCACCATCGATTCCCACATCAAACGCCTGCGCAAGAAGTTCAAGGCCGTCGATGACGAGTTCGAGATGATCGAAACGCTGTACGGCGTCGGCTATCGGTTCAAGGAATAATCGCGGCATTTGGGGCGGCGAAGCGCATGAGCGTCGAAGCGCACGAGCCATTCGACCAGACTCTCGACGCGCCGCGCAAGCGCAGCCTGCGGCGTAGTTTGGGTTGGCGGATTCTCCGCCGCGTCCGCACGGCCGAGCAGGCGGTGGCGGTTCGCTTTTCATCCTCGCTGACGCGCCGCATCGTCGTCCTCAATCTCGGTGGCCTTGTCGCGCTGCTTCTCGGCTTCCTCTATCTCAATCAGTTTCGCGAAGGTCTGATCGACGCGCGCGTGCAGAGCCTGCAGACGCAGGGTGAGATCATCGCCGCCGCTGTCGCGGCTTCGGCAACGGTCGCGACCGATGCGATCACCGTCGATCCGGAAAAGCTCTTGCAACTGACGCCCGGCGAAAGCGCCGGGCTTTCCGAGGAAAGCCGTCCGTCGCTCGAATTTTCGATCAATCCCGAGCGCATCGGGCCGGTGCTGCGCCGCCTCGTCTCGCCGACGCGCACGCGCGCCCGCATCTATGACCGCGACGGCTATCTTCTGCTCGATTCGCGCGCGCTCAGCGCCCGCGGCGATATTTTGCGCATGGATCTGCCGCCGCAGAATGACGAGGCCGGCACCTGGCTCGAGCGAATCTGGTCGGCGATGAAACGCTCGTTCACCTATAACGAATTGCCGCTCTACGAGGACATCGGCATCGCCAATGGCCGCGCCTATCCGGAGGTTTCGCGCGCGCTCAACGGCCATGCCAAATCCATCGTGCGGATGAATTCGAAGGGCGAAACGATCGTTTCCGTCGCAGTACCGATCGAGCTGTTGCGCACCGTCCGCGGCGCGTTGCTGCTTTCGACGCAGGGCGGCGACATCGATGCGATCATCGCCTCGGAACGCTGGGCGATCTTGCGCGTCTTCTTGGTCTCGGCCGGGATCATGCTGCTTTTGTCGCTGCTGCTTGCCGGCACCATCGCCGGCCCGATGCACCGGCTGGCCGAAGCGGCGGAGCGGGTGCGACGCGGCATCAAATCGCGGCAGGAGATTCCCGATTTCACCAATCGCAGCGACGAGATCGGCCATCTCTCGGGCGCGCTGCGCGACATGACGCGGGCGCTCTACAAGCGCATGGATGCGATCGAAAGCTTCGCCGCCGATGTCGCCCATGAATTGAAGAATCCGCTGACTTCGCTGCGCAGTGCGGTGGAGACCCTGCCGATCGCGCGCACCGAAGAATCGCGTAATCGGCTGCTCGCCATCGTGCAGCACGATGTGAGCCGGCTCGACCGATTGATCAGCGACATTTCGGACGCCTCGCGGCTCGATGCGGAACTCGCGCGCGCAGATATGGAACCGGTCGATCTTGCCCGCATCGTTCGCACGGTGGTCGAGATCACCAATCACGTCGAACACGAAAGCGTCCGCGTGAGCCTCGACGTCGGTACGCCGGGCAATAGCGAGGACGCGCGCAAAAGCGGCTTCTTGATTCTCGGGCACGATTCACGTCTCGGCCAAGTGTTCATCAATCTCATCGAGAATGCGAAATCCTTCTCGCAGCCGGGCGGCAGCGTCCGCGTCGCTCTGCGCCCGGCCAAGGGCGCGCTCGCCGGCGGCGTCTTGGCCGACGGCTTCGAGATCACGGTCGATGACGACGGACCGGGCATTCCCGCCGATGCGTTCGAGCGGATTTTCGAGCGCTTCTACACCGACCGGCCCAATCAGGGATTCGGCCAGAACTCGGGCCTTGGCTTATCCATCTCGCGCCAGATCATCGAAGCGCATGGCGGCCGTATCCGCGCGATGAACCGCACGGCCGCCGGCTCCGACGGCGCGATCCGCGTTCTCGGCGCGCGTTTCGTCGTCTGGATCAGGGCGGCGCGATGAGCGCCGACGCCGCGGTGCAAGCGCCGGTCGCGATTCATGCCAGCGGAATCGTCATCGGCGAGGCAGGCGTGGTGATCCGCGGCGCCCCCGGCGCCGGCAAAAGCAGCCTGGCGCTGGCGCTCTTGGCGGCGGCGGAGCAGGGGGCGCATTTCGCCGCGCTGGTCGGGGATGACCGTCTCTATCTCTCGGCCCACCACGGCCGGCTCATTGCCCGCGGCCATCCGGCGATCCGCGGCAAGATCGAGCGCCGCGGCCAAGGCATTGCCGAGATCGGCGCCGAGCCCGGCGCGGTCGTCCGGCTCGTCATCGATATTCTGCCGCCGGAACAAGTGCTTCGCTACCCTGAGGCGGTCAACTCTTACGTTACCCTTTGCGGTGTAGAACTGCCGCTATTGGCTCTGCCTAAGGCAGGCGGTGCGTGTGATTCGGCGCTGACTGTCCTGGCCCGGCTGCGGCAATTTGGGGCAATCTGACGCGGGAGGCCGTCATTTCACTTGCGAATTTCGCCGCGCTGCACAAGATGGCGTCCCCAACATGTCCCGCGGCGTGCGACCCGAAGCCTGGACTTGGATCTTGCGTCGGCCTTCAGCGTCAGAAATCACAGGGTAGGAAATGAGCGGCGGCGCCTACGGTTCGCAATTTTCTGCGCATATTCTGTGGCAAACCCGTGACCCAAAACGGTGTCGTCGATGATCGGAATGGTGCTCGTCACCCACGGTGATCTGGCAACCGAGTTCCGCGCGGCGCTGGAGCATGTTGTCGGCCCGCAAAAGCAGATCGCCACGGTGTCGATCGGGCCCGAGGACGACATGGAAGAACGCCGCAAGGATATTCTCGCCGCGGTGAAACAGGTCGATCGCGGTCTCGGCGTCGTCGTCCTGACCGACATGTTCGGTGGCACGCCCTCCAATCTGGCGATCTCGGTGATGAACGGCGGCCATGTCGAGGTCGTCGCCGGCATCAACCTGCCGATGCTGATCAAACTCGCCTCGATCCGCGACACGATGAGCCTCGATCAAGCGGTGCTGCAGGCGCAGGATGCCGGGCGCAAATATATCTACGTGGCGAGCCGGGTGCTGGGCGGCAAATGAACGAGGCCTCGCAATCCCTCCCGACCGTCGGCGACGGCACGCTGGTGCGCGAGATGGAGATCGTCAACCGCAAGGGTCTGCACGCGCGCGCCACGGCGAAATTCGTTCAGTGCGTCGAGCAATTCTCCGCCGAAGTGACGGTCAGCCGTGCCGGTGAGACGGTCGGCGGTTCGTCGATCATGGGCATATTGACGCTCGGCGCCGGCATCGGTTCGACCATCATCGTCACCGCCAAGGGCGAAGAGGCCGCGGAGGTTCTCGATGCGCTTGCGACGCTGATCGGCAACAAGTTCGGCGAAGACGAATAGAATAGGGCTTTCGAGCGAAGGGGAGGCCGGTTCGCGTGAAGAAAACGCGTCAAAACCAAAATCCGGGAGCCCCGGCTCCGATTTCACCGGAATCGAAGTTTTAGATGCGCCAGGCGCTGCATCGGCTCGCCGTCGAAACGCGAGGCCAGGGCCTCGTCGAAATCACCGCGCTGGTGAAAGATTGGCTTGCCCATCTCGATATCGAGGATGGTCTCCTGACGCTCTATTGCCGGCATACCTCGGCATCGTTGCTGATCCAGGAAAATGCCGATCCCGACGTCTGCCGCGACCTTGAATCGTTCTTTGCGCGGATCGCACCGGAAGGCCGCGGTCTTTACGTGCACCAATCCGAAGGCCCCGACGACATGCCGGCGCATATCCGTGCCGCGCTGACGCAGACGCAGCTCTCAGTCCCGATCCAGGCCGGCCAATTGCTGCTCGGCACCTGGCAAGGCCTCTATCTTTTCGAACATCGCCGCGCGCCGCATCAGCGCGAGATCGTGCTGTATGTGATCGGCGAATAATCGCAGTCACGCGCGGGCCTTGACCTGCGCCTGCGGCGCAAGACCGCGCACGAGACCGCCGTCGGGACCCTTCAATCGATCCGTGCCAGGACCTGCTCCAGGGCCGTAAAGAACCGCGGCCAGCCGCCCTTGGCGCCTTGGTAGGCCTGCTGCTGATCCGGCCGGAAGCCCGATTGCTCCATGCGCAGATGCGTTCCCATGCTCGTCGGAGTGAGCGTCCAGGTGACGGTGCTCTGGAGGCCATAGGCGCCCCATGTGTAAGACAGCGTCTTGTTTGGCTCGACTGTGACGACCTGACAGTCGACCGCGCCCCAATCCGCACGTAAATTGAAGTGGTGGTCGACGATGGGCTTGAAGTCGTTCTTCATCAGCCATTCCTCGATCAGATGCGGTTGGGTGAGCGCGCGCCAGATTTTTTCCGGCGGATGGGGAATCTCACGTTCGACGACGACGGAGAGCGTTTCGGTCGCGGCCTTGTTCATTGGTCCATCCTTTTGAGCAGATCTTCGAGACGGTCGAACCGGCTTTGCCAGAAGCCGGCCATCTGGCTCGTCCAGTCGACGAGCGGCGCCAAGGCGCCGAGTTGCGGGCTGTAATGCGTCTGGCGTCCCTCGTGGCGGTCGCGCACCAGCCCGGCCTGTTTCAGAACGCCGAGATGTTTCGAGACGGCCGGCTGCGAAACCCCGGCCTCTGCCGTCAAGGCCGCGACCGTCTGCTCGCCCTCGCGGCACAATCGTTCGAACAGCGCGCGGCGGGTCGGATCGGCCAGCGCTCGGAAAAGAATGTCACGCGGGTCTGCGATCATGATCGATAATCATCCGGCTATAGACCAGGCTTCGTCCGGGAAATTGTTTTGAATCCGCGGATCAGCTTCGGGCAGTGGACGTGTTCAGCGTGACGGCGGCGCGAACCAGAGCCTTCAACGCCTTTTCGTCGATTCCGTCGCCCTCGTGGAAATCGATGGCACGCCGCATGTTTCCGTCGAGGCTCGAATTGAAAAGGCGCGAAGGATCTTTCAGCGCCGCCCCTTTGGCGAAGGTCATCTTCACGACGCTCTTGTAGGTCTCGCCGGTGCAGATCAATCCGCCATGCGACCAGACCGGAACTCCGCGCCACTTCCACTCTTCGACGACATCGGGATCGGCTTCCTTGATCAAGGCGCGGAGCCGGGCGAGCATCGCGCCGCGCCAGTCGCCGAGCTCGGCGATGCGCATGTCGATCAGTTCGGCAGGCGATGTGCTTTTCAGTGATGCGCTCCTCGTCATGCCGGTTTTTCCTCCAGAGTCCCGAGGCTACATAGGGCCGCGCGAAGAAAGCGCCCAGCGCGAGCCGCTGAACATTTGCAATCGATAACCTTATGGCTATTGATTAATGTATAACCATTTGGATATGGGTGAGTCAAGCCGGGGAGAGACATCAGAGCGGCGAACGGCCGAGCTTACGACTTGCGCGCTTTCGGCTTCAGCAGATCCGGTCGGCGCGCCGCGGTCAGCGCCCGCGCCTCGGCCTCGCGCCAGGCGGCGATCTTGGCGTGGTCGCCAGACAGCAGCACGTCAGGAATCTGATGCCCTTCGAAGACGCGCGGCTTGGTATAATGCGGATATTCGAGCAGGCCGTTTTCGAAGCTCTCTTCCGCGCCGGATTCTTCTTTGCCCATGACGCCGGGCAAAAGCCGCACGGCGGCATCGAGCAGGACAAGCGCCGCGAGTTCGCCGCCGGACAGCACGTAATCGCCGATCGAAACCTCTTCGAGACGGCGCGCCGCGATGACACGTTCATCGACGCCTTCGAAACGGCCGCAGACGATCGCCACGCCGGGGGCCTCCGCGAATTCGCGCGCCCGCGCCTGCGTCAAGGGTTTGCCGCGCGGGCTCATCAAAAGCCGCGGCCGCGGATCGTCCGGCTCAAGCGCCGCATCGAGACTGGCCGCGAGCACATCGGCGCGCATCACCATGCCGGCGCCGCCGCCGGCCGGCGTATCATCGACGCTGCGATGCCGGCCCAAGCCATGCGCGCGGATGTCGATTGCCTCGAGCCGCCAGACGTTGCGCTTCAGCGCATCGCCGGCGAGCGACAGGCCGAGCGGCCCCGGAAACATCTCCGGAAAGAGCGTGAAAATGCTCGCGCGCCACATCAGTGCGCCTCGCCCGCATCCTCTCCGTCCGGGAGAGCTTCGATTTCGGCGGGCGGCACGACGACGACACGCCTCTGCGCCAGGTCGATGACCGGCACGCAGGCCTTGGTGAAGGGCAGCAAAAGCGTCTCGCCGCCGCCTGCCGGTGCGATTTCGAGAATATCGCCGCCGCCGAAATTCAAGACGTTCTGCACCGTGCCCTGCTCAACGCCGGCGGTATCGACGGCGCGAAGCCCGATGAGGTCGGCGTGATAGAATTCATCGTCCGCCGCCGCGGGCAATGCCGCGCGAGGAAGGTAAAGGTCGAGATTGTTGAGAGCCTCGGCCGCGTCGCGCGTCGCAATGCCCTTGAAACGCGCGACGAAAAGGTCGTCCTTCACGGGGCGCAGCGCTTCGATTTCGAAACGCCGCGTGCCGCTTTCGTCTTGCAGCGGGCCGTAGCGGCCGATCGCTTTCGGGTCGGCGGTGAAGGAGACGAGCCGCACGTCGCCCTTGATGCCGTGCGCCGCGCCGATCCGCCCGACGCGCACGACATCGCGCGGCGCGGCCGGGCTGGGGCGGCCGGCCGGCATCGTCAG